>CAXUES010000113.1:0-7704 GCA_964250185.1 uncultured Solirubrobacteraceae bacterium
TCGGGGCGCTCCTCGCGGTCGACCTTCACGCAGACGAAGTCGCGGTTCATGAGCTCGGCGACCTCAGGGTCCTCGAAGGACTCGTGGGCCATGACGTGGCACCAGTGGCAGGCCGAGTAGCCGATCGAGATGAGCAGCGGCTTGTCCTCGACGCGTGCGCGCTCGAGCGCCTCGGGTCCCCACGGCAACCAGTCGACCGGGTTGTCGGCGTGCTGGCGCAGGTACGGGGAGGTGGAGTCGGCCAGGGCGTTCGCCATGGCCGACGGCGTACCCGCGTCGTCGAGGAGCTAGCGCGCGGCGGCGATGAGCCGGCCGCGGGCCTCGGCCTGGCGCACGGTGAGCCGCTCGCCTGCGCCCGCCGCCTGGCCGAACTGCGCGCTGACGCTCCTGCCGCCCAGGCGCCCCGTCACGGCCAGCGTCTGGCTGACGCGCACGGTGCCGCGCGCCGCGCTGCGGCCGGACACGCGGAAGGTGGCCGTGCCGCGCGCGGGCAGCGCGCCCGAGACGAGCACGCCCGGGATGTACTCGTAGTCGCGGAAGGTCAGCGTGCCGCCCTTGACCCGGACGGAGCCCGAGCGCAGGCCGCCGACGCCGCTGGGCGCGGAGCCCAGCGCGAGCGTCGCGCCGAGCACGCCGTTGCGCCCGTCGTTGACGGTCAGGCGCAGCGCCTGCACGGTCCGCCCGACGGTCCCGGTGGCGTTGCCGTACGGGCGCAGGGCGGCCAGGCGCGTGGCCGGCTTGGGCGTGGGCGAGAAGAACGGCTTGTCCGTCGCGCAGGCCGGCAGGGGCGCCGCGGTGTAGAACGCCGTGACCGCTCCGGCCGAGCAGGAGGTCGGGTCGGCGCCCAGGACGGAGTGGCCCACGTTGGGCACCTTGACCAGCACGGAGCCGGGGATCCGCGCCTGGAGCTTGACGGCGTCCTCGTAGGGCGTGCGGACGTCCTGGCCGCCGTCGAGGATGAGCGTCGGGACAGCGGGGAGGGCCGGGTTGACCACGGGTGCCGGGGAGGCCTGCTCCCAGCCCAGGCAGAGCGGGACGATGCCCTGCGACAGCGCGGTGGCGCGCGAGAACGGGGCGACGGACGCCGGGCTCAGCGCGCGGGTCGCGGCGACGGCGGAGGCGGTCTTCTGGCTCACCGAGGCGCCGTGGGGCCAGGGGAGCGTCGGGTTCTCCTCGCAGGTGGTGGCGAAGAAGAGCGCGTCGGAGTCGGCGGCGCTGGCCGCCTGGTCCTTCGGCGCCGTGCCCGGCGCGACGCCCGCGGAGTTCTCCAGGCCCGCCGAGCGGGCCGACAGGCGCAGCAGCGGGCGCACGTCGCCGGTGAGGGCCGAGCGCAGCGAGCCCGGGAGCTCGGCGCGCAGCTCGGGGTTGAGGTCGCCGGCCAGCAGGATCCCGAAGAGGCCGGCCTCGGTCAGCGTCGCCCGGGAGGTGCGGCCGCTGGACGAGACGACGTCGCCGCGCAGCGAGCCCCTGCGCAGCTTGCGGGCGACCGAGCGCAGGTCGCGCGCGGCGTCCGTGGTGATCCCGCGGCACAGCGTGCCCTGGCACAGCTCGGACATGATCCGCGGCGTGGCCTCCAGCGACGAGCGCCGGAAGGCGTCGGGGCCCTCGGGGAGCACGTTGGAGTCCAGGACCATCGACTCGACGTTCTGGGGGTAGGCGGCCGCGTAGGCCAGCGCGACCTTGGTGCCGTAGGAGACGCCGTGCAGGGCGAGCTTGGTGTAGCCCGCCGCGACCCGGATGGCCTCCAGGTCGGCCACGGACTGGGCCGTGGTGTAGAAGGCGCGCTTCGGCCCGAGCTCGCGCGAGCAGAGCTGCCCGAGGCGGGGGATCGAGGTGGCCGTGCGCAGCGCGTCGCAGTCCAGCGGGCCGGAGCCGCCCGTGCCGCGCTGGTCGAAGACGAGCAGGTCGCGCGTGGCGAGCCCGGGCGCGAGCACCTGGGCGAAGGAGTCCGTCAGCGGGACGGCGGCCTGGCCCGGGCCGCCGGCCAGGGCGACCACGGCGGTGCCGGTGGTGTTGCCCGCCGAGACGCGGCGCTTGAGGTTCAGCCCGATGGTGCCCGGGACGACGCCGGACGGGTCCAACGGGACCGGCAGGGTGGCGCACTCCGACCCGGCGGGGGCGCACGCCGCCCACGGGACGGCGGCCTGGGCGGCGGACGGGACGAGCAGGGCGGCGGCCGTGGCGGCGCAGGCCACGAGGAGCCGGAGGGAGCAGCGCAAGTGGGTGACGGTACCGGAGCTCCCGGCGCCGGCCCACCGGTCCTCACGGGCCCTCACGCGCGGGCGTTCCGACGGGCGGGGATGGGAGGATCGGCTCCATGCCCATCGACCGCGAGACCGTGACCGCCGAAGGCGCCCCCGAGGCCGTCGGTCCCTACTCCCACGCCGTCCGCTCCGGCGGGCTGCTCTTCTGCTCGGGCCAGGTCCCCCTCGATCCCGCGACGGGCAAGCTCGTGGAGGGCGGCCCCGGCGCCCAGGCCACGCGCTGCCTGGAGAACCTCTCGATCGTCTGCGCGGCGGCCGGGGCGGAGCTGGCCGACGCCGTCCGGATCGGCGTGTTCGTCACCGACATGGGCTCCTTCAAGGAGGTCAACGAGGCCTACGCCGCCTTCTTCCAGACCGATCCGCCCGCCCGCGCGGCGATCGGCGTGGCCGCGCTGCCGCTGGGCGCCGAGGTGGAGATCGAGGCGGTCGTGGCCCTGGGCTAGGTCCGGGCGCCCCGGCGCTGCTCGCGCGCCCGCGCGCGAGCGAAGCTGGACCCAGTGCCCGCTCCCGCCCTGCAGACCCCGCCCCGCGAGACGACGGGCCCCAAGCTCTGGTGGCCCAAGCGGGTGCTGGTGACCGCCGCCGCGCTGGAGCACGCCCACGGCCGGCGCATCGCCGCCCGCTGCGAGGCGCAGGGCCTCGACGTCGTCGAGCTGCCGGGCAACCGCCTGACCGGCCTGCGCTCCGACGACCCGCGCGAGGCCTACCGGCGCGCCAAGCAGACGCTCGCGGTCGTCGCGGCGCCCCCGAGCGCGCGCAAGCTGCAGCCCATCCCGCCCAGCGCGGACTTCCGCCTCGACCTCGCCCGCGGGTGCCCCGCGCACTGCCAGTACTGCTACCTGGCGGGCTCGCTGCCCGGCGCGCCGGTCACCCGGGTCTACGGCGACCTCGACGAGCTCCTCGAGGCGTCCGTCGCCTACGAGGGCGAGGGGACGATCACCTCGCGCTCCGCCGCGCGTGCGGGGGAGGGCACGACCTTCGAGGCCTCCTGCTACACCGATCCGCTCGCGTTGGAGCACCTCACGGGCTCCGTCGCGCGGGCCGTCGAGCACTTCGCCGGCCGGCCGGACGCGGGCCTGCGCTTCACCACGAAGTTCGACGACGTCGAGGCGCTCGCCGGCCTGGAGCACGGCGGGCGCACGCGGGCGCGCTTCTCGGTGAACGCCCCGGCGGTCGCGCGCACGTTCGAGGGCGGCACCGCGCCTGTCCCCGCGCGCCTGGCCGCGCTCGGCCGCCTGGCCCGGGCGGGCTACCCCGTCGGCCTGACCGTCGCGCCGATCATGCCCGTCGAGGGCTGGGAGGCCGAGTACGCGGGGCTCTTCGAGGACGTCGCCGCCGAGCTGGCCGACGTCCCCGACGTCGACCTGACCGTCGAGCTGATCACCCACCGCTTCACGGACACCTCCCGCGACGTGCTGCGCGAGTGGTACCCCGCGAGCGTCCTGGAGATGGACGAGGAGCGCCGCACGACCAAGCGGGGCAAGTTCGGCGCGCGCAAGCACGTGTACCCGCGGCCGGAGATGAAGGAGCTGGAGGCCACGCTGCGCGGGCTGGTCGCCGAGCGGCTGCCCGGCGTGCCGGTCCTGTACTTCACCTGACGGCGCGCCCGGGTACCGTCCGCGCATCATGCCGACCGAAGCCGCGCCCCTCACCCTCGCCGACGCCGCCGCGCGCGCGGTCAAGGCGGTCAACACCATCAAGGCGGACCCGGGCATCGGCGACTTCCTCGTGCGCTTCGAGGACGCCGACGGGCCCATCGGCGACGCCTCGGTCGCCGAGCAGCAGATCGCCGAGGAGGTCGGCGCGATCGACCCGCAGGCCGAGGACGCGGCCATCCAGATGGCCGCCGCGGTCACGACCTACCTCGTCTACCGCCGCGACGAGGTCGTCGAGTCCGACGACAAGGCGCTCGTGCGGCTCGCCGTGCGCGCGGAGTACAAGGGCGAGATGCCCGAGGAGCCCATGGAGAGCTGGCTGCGCGAGGCGGGCATCGAGCTCTAGCCGACCAGGCGGGCGAAGAGCCGCTCGAGCTCGCCCGCCGGATCCGCGCCGCACAGGCCGGTGTGGATCTCGCCCGGCTGCAGGACCGTGGAGCCCGGGGCGCAGAGCCAGCCGAAGCGCTCCGACGGCGGCTGGGCGGCCATCGGGCCCCCCGCCGGATCGCCCGCGGCGACGCGCTCGAGCCAGGCCAGCTGCTCCGCGACCGGCTCGGGATCGAGCTCGGGGGCCAGCGCGGCGAACCGCGCGCGGTCCAGCGCGACGCGCGCGCCGAGGAAGCGCGCGGTGCGGGCGAAGAGCACGACGCCCGCGTTGAGCCGCTCCCCGCGCACGACGTCGGGGACGACGCGCAGGACGCAGTAGGCGTAGGCGTGGCGCTCAGGCACCCGGACGCTCCCGCCGGGCGCGGCGCGCCGCCTCGGCCTCGGCGACGAACGGCCGCTCCCCGGCGAGGCGGCCGTGCAGGAAGCCCGCGTAGTCGCCGCGCACCCAGGCCGGCGGCACGAGCTCGGCGACCTCGTCGACCACCGAGCGGGCGCGGTCGGCCAGGCGCCGGTCGGCCTCCTCGATGGACCCGGCGTCGGCGAGCAGCACGTGGTCGGCGACCATGGGGAAGGGCGAGGTCGCCGCGGCGGCGAGGTCGTCGGTGCCGTGCTGGCGGAAGAGCGCCGCGCCGTGGTCGATGAGCCACACGTCGCCGTGCCAGCGCAGGAGGTTCGGGTTGCTCGCGGTGCGATCGACGTTCTGCAGCAGCGCGTCCAGCCACACGACCTCGGCCGCCTCCTCGGGCGGCGGCGGCGGGCCCGCGCCGGGCTGGTACATGAGCGAGCCCGGGAGGAAGTCGAGGCCCGCGTTGATCCCCGGGCTGGCCTTGAGGAGGTCCTGGATCTCGGGATCGGGCTCGGCCACGGCGAGCGTCGGGTCGACGTCGACGAGCGCGAGCTCGGGGACGCGCAGGCCCAGGCGCCGCGCGAGCTCCGCGCCGACGACCTCGGCGGCGAGCGCGCCCGGCCCCTGTCCCGCACCGCTGAGCTTGACGACGTAGAGGCCGAGGTCGTCGGCCTCGACGAGCGCGGGCAGCGAGCCGCCCTCGCGCAGCGGCGCGACGTAGCGGGTGGCGGTGACGGTCGGCAGGCCGGGCATCGGGAGGCTCGGGGCAGCGTACGCAGCGCACCCCGGTGGTACGGTGACGGACCCGTCACCTTGACGGCGCGTCACGACGGGAGCCCCATGACCCACTTCGACTTCGACCACCTCGTCATCGGCTCGGGCTTCGGCGGCTCGGTCGCCGCCCTGCGCCTGGCGGAGCGGGGCTACTCGGTCGGCGTGCTGGAGGCGGGCCGGCGCTTCGCCGACGACGAGCTGCCGCGCTCGACGATGGACCTGCGCCGCTACTTCTTCGCGCCCAGGTTCGGCATGCGCGGCATCCTGCGCATGACGCTCTTCCGCGACGTCTTCATCATGTCCGGCGCGGGCGTCGGCGGCGGCTCGCTGGGCTACGCCAACACGCTCTACCGCCCGCCCGCCGCCTTCTACGAGGACCCGCAGTGGCGCGGGCTGGACGAGGACTGGGGCTCGACCCTGGCCGAGCACTACGACGAGGCCGAGCGGATGCTCGGCGTGGCGACGGTCGCGACCGACGACGCCGCGGACGACCTCCTGCGGGCCTTCGGCGACGCGATCGGCGTGGGGGGGACGTACGCCAAGACCCGCGTGGGCGTGCACTTCGGCGAGGGCCCCGGCGTCGTGAGCCCGGACCCGTACTTCGGCGGCGCCGGCCCGGACCGGGCGGGCTGCACGAACTGCGGGCGCTGCATGGTCGGCTGCCCGGTCGGGGCGAAGAACACGCTGGTCAAGAACTACCTCCACCTCGCCGAGCGCCTCGGCGTGCAGATCCGCGACTCGACCGAGGTCCTGGACATCGCCCCGCTGGGCGACGGCACGGGCGCCGACGGCTACGCGGTGACCGTCCGCCGGTCGGGCGCGGTGCTGCGCCGGCGGCGGACGGAGGTCCTGCGCGCGAAGGAGGTCACCGTGTCGGCCGGCGCGCTCGGGTCGACGACGCTCCTGCACCGCTGCCGCCTCGTCGGCGGCCTGCCGCGCCTGTCCGACCGCCTCGGCGAGCTCGTCCGCACGAACTCCGAGGCGATCCTCGCGGTGACCCTCCCCGAGGAGCGCCCCGGGATGAACGAGCGCGTGGCGATCTCCGGGTCGATCTTCCCCGACGCCCGCACGCACATCGAGACGGTCTCCTACGGCGGCAAGGGCGACTCGATGCGTCTGCTCACGACGCTGCTGACCGGCGACGGCACGCGGGTCACGCGCCCGCTGAAGCTCCTGCGCGAGCTCGCCCGCCACCCGCGGCGCTGGTGGAGCCTCCTGCGCGACCCGGACTGGTCGCAGCGCACGATCATCCTGCTGGTCATGCAGTCCCTGGACAACGCCATGGCGCTGCGGGCGACGCCCACCCGGCGCGGCGGCATCCGGGTGCGCACGGAGCAGGACCCCGAGAAGCCCAACCCGACCTTCATCCCCGTGGCCAACCAGGCCGCGGCGTGGATCGCCGAGCAGACGGGCGGCATCGCGCAGTCCGGGTTCACCGAGGCGCTGCTCAACGTCCCGGCCACCGCGCACGTCCTCGGTGGGGCCGTCATGGGCTCCGGGCCGTACGACGGCGTCGTGGACCGGGAGGGCCGCGCGTTCGGCTACGTCGGCCTGCGCGTGCTCGACGGGTCGATCGTGCCGGCGAACATCGGGGTCAACCCGTCGCTGACGATCACGGCGTTGGCCGAGCACGCGATGAGCCACGTGGCGCCCAAGGGGCTGGAGGGCCTGCCGATGGCCACGCCGTCCTTGGACATCGTGGACGGTACGCGCGTACCGATGTCCGCCTGACAGGAGGCGCCCGTGGTGGCACCATGGACGACCATGGCCACCATCCCGACTGACACCGTCACGCTCGACCGGGAGCGGATCGCCGCGCTGACCGCCCGCGAGGCCAAGCGCCTCGACGAGCGCACGCAGGGCTCGCTGGCGATGTACGAGCGCGCCGCCCACACCCTCTCGGGGGGCGTGGCCTCCAGCTACCAGGCCCGCGACCCGTGGCCGCTGTACCTCGAGCGCGGCGACGGCCCGAAGGTCTGGGACGTCGACGGCAACGAGCTGTGGGACTTCCACAACGGCTTCGGCTCGATGGTCCAGGGCCACGCCCACCCGGCGATCGGCGCCGCCGTCACCGCCCGCTACGCGCAGGGCACGCACTTCGCGGCGCCGACCGAGGACGCGATCGTGGTCGCCGAGGAGCTGAAGCGGCGCTTCTCGCTGCCCAAGTGGCGCTACACGAACTCCGGCTCGGAGTCGACGATGGACGCCATCCGCATCGCCCGCGCGCTCACCGGCCGCGACGACGTGCTGAAGATCTTCGGCTCCTACCACGGCCACC
>CAXUES010000113.1:7714-8490 GCA_964250185.1 uncultured Solirubrobacteraceae bacterium
GTGATGGTCTCCATCGGCGTCGAGTTCGACCAGATCGGCCCGCGCGACCGCCCCGCCTCCCTGCCCTACGGCGCCGGCATCCCGCAGTCGACGGTCGACCACGTCCACGCGGTGCACTTCAACGACGCGGAGTCGATGGACCGCCGCATCGCCGAGCTCGACGCGGAGGGCCGCAAGCCCGCCTGCGTGATCATGGAGGCGGCGATGATGAACCTCGGCGTCGTGCTCCCCGAGCCGGGTTACCTCGAGGCCGTCCGCGAGATCTGCACCCGCCACGGCGTCGTCCTGATCTTCGACGAGGTCAAGACCGGCCTGTGCATCGCTGCGGGCGGCGCCACGGAGAAGTTCGGCGTGGTGCCGGACATGACGACGCTGGCCAAGGCGCTCGGCGGCGGCCTGCCGACGGGTGCGATCGGCATGAGCGAGGAGGTCGCCGCGGTCGTCGAGGACGGCTCCGTCTACCAGGTGGGCACCTACAACGGGAACCCGCTCGGCATGGCCGCCGCGCGCGCGAACCTGCTCGAGGTCCTCACGCCCGAGGCCTACGCCCACCTCGACCACCTCAACGAGCGCATCGTCGGCGGCTGCGCCGAGGTCGTGCAGCGCTACGGCCTGCCGGGCTACCCCGTCGGCATCGGTTCCAAGGGCTGCGTGACCTTCGCACCGCAGAAGGTCATCGACTACGAGGTCTTCAAGGCCCACCAGGACGCCGAGCTCTCCGACCTCGCGTGGCTGTGGAACCTCAACCGCGGCATCTTCATGACGCCGGGCCGCGA
>CAXUES010000114.1:0-3572 GCA_964250185.1 uncultured Solirubrobacteraceae bacterium
GTGGTCGAGGGTGCGCACCAGCAGCGCGTTGCCCGCCTTCGGGCGGACCTTGCGCATGGACTCCAGCAGCGCGGCGCGGCCGAGCACGACGCCGAGGATCCCCGCCGCCAGCGCGCCGTCGGCCGGGTCGCGCAGCTCGAAGCTGTGCGCGACGCCCGCGGCGTGCATCGCCCGGTAGAGCTCCTGCAGGCGCGCGCTCAGCCAGACGCCGTCGTCCCCGGGCGGCACCGCGCAGAGCGCGAGCACCTCCTCGAAGGAGCCGTCCACCGTGAGCCGCAGCGGTTCGCAGGCGCGCACGTCGCGCCGCAGCCGGCGGCGCAGCGCGTCGCGGGCGCCCGCGTCGAGCTCGAGCACCGCGCGCTGCTCCGCGGCGAACCACGGCAGCTCAGGGGAGCCCTCCTCGTCCATCGGGAACCAGCCCGCGGCGTACAGCGCGAGCGCCTGGTCGACCGGCGGCGGCCCGCCGGCGCGCGGGCTCACGTCGCGAGCTGGTCCAGCGTGCACTCGCGCGGGGGCTTGTCCTCGCGCCAGCGCTGGACCTTCGTGCCGTGGCGTATGCGCCCGTCGGAGACGTGGTCGTAGGTGACCTCCACGACGAGCTCGGGCCGCAGCGCGATCCCCTCGAGGTCCTTGGCGTTCTGCCACCGCGACGGCTCCCCGCTGAAGCGCTCCCCGGTCTCGTAGGGCGCGAGCTTCTCCACGAGCGCGCGCTTCTCCGCGGCCTTGAAGCCGCTGGAGTGCCCGACGACGTGCAGCTCGCCGTCCTCGCCGTAGAGGCCCAGGAGGATCGAGCCGACCGTCCCGGCCTCCTTGCCCTCGCGCCAGCCCGCGACGACGGCGTCGATCGTGCGCACGCGCTTGACCTTCACCATGCCCTTGCGCTCGCCCGGCTTGTACGGCGCGTCGACCTGCTTGGCGATGACGCCCTCGCGCGTCTGCAGCCACTCCTCGGCCTCGCCGGCGGTGCGCACCATCGGGGTGAGCTCGATCGGCGCGGCGACGAACGCCTCCAGGCGCGCGCGGCGCTCGAGGTAGCCCTCGCCGAGCAGGAGGCGACGAAGGTCGCCGGCGTCGCCTCCGAGAGCATCTTGACCCGCGAGGCCGCGGGGTGGATGCGCTGGCCGAGCGCGTCGAAGAGCTGCGCGCCGTCCGCGTCGAGGACGACGATCTCCCCGTCCAGGACGTAGCGCCCGGTCGGGAAGGTCAGCTCGGGGAAGTAGCGGGTGAGCGACTTGCCGTTGCGCGACTGCAGCTCGACCGCGTCGCCGTCGACGAAGACGACCGCGCGGAAGCCGTCCCACTTGGGCTCGTAGGCCCAGCCGTCGCCCTCGGCGGGCAGCGCCTTGCGGGCCAGGGCGAGCTGCGGGAGCAGCGGGACGGAGAGCGGCAGGGCCATCGTGCCGGGAGCCTAGATGGGGCAGCCGCTCAGCCGTCCTTCATCGGGCTCTCATGGTTCGTGGCGGTGCTACCTTCGTCGTCGTTAGGGCGACCTAACCGACACGCCATGACCCTCGCCGCCCTCCCCGTCGTCCAGTTCGTGATCGGCCTCCGCGAGGGGCTCGAGGCGGCGCTCGTCGTGGGCATCATCGCCTCCTTCCTGCACACCCAGGGCGACCGCCGCGCGCTGCGCTGGATGTGGACGGGCGTCGGCCTGGCCGTCGCGCTGTGCGCCGGGGTCGCGGTGATCCTCGAGCTCGTCGACGAGAACCTCCCCCAGCGCCAGCAGGAGGCCTTCGAGGCCATCGTCGGCGTCGTGGCCGTCGCGGTCGTGACGACGATGATCGTCTACATGCGCCGGCACGCCCGCTCCATGGGCGGCGAGCTGCGCGCGGACGCCGCGGGCGCGCTGGCCACGGGCTCGGCGACCGCGCTGGTCGGCATGGCCTTCTTCGCGGTGCTGCGCGAGGGCCTGGAGACCGCGGTCTTCCTGCTGGCCACCTTCCAGTCGTCGCTCGGCGTCGACCCGGTCGCCGCGGGCGCCGCCGCGATCCTCGGGCTGGCGATCGCCGCCGGGCTGGGCTACGGGATCTACCGCGGCGGCATCCGCATCGACCTCGCGCGCTTCTTCCGCGTCACGGGCGTGCTGCTGGTGATCATCGCCGCCGGCCTGCTCTCCAGCGCCATCCACCACGCCGCCGAGGCCGGCTGGATCCAGTCCAGCCAGGCGCTGGACCTCTCCGCGGTCATCGTGCCCGCGTCGGACTCCGTCACCTCCGGCCTGATCACCGGGCTGCTCGGCATCTACCCCTTCCCGACCACGGCGGAGGTGATCGGGTGGCTGTTCTACGCCACGCCCATGCTCGCCTTCGTCCTGTGGCCGGCGGCGCGTCGCCGGCCGGCCGGCGCCCCGGCCGCCTCGCCGGCCTCCTGACCACGACCCGATGAGGACCATGCTCCCTCCCCGCCTCGCCACGCTCGCGCTGCTGCCCGCGCTCACCATCGGGCTCGCCGCCTGCGGAGGCTCGTCGTCGGGCTCCTCATCGTCGTCCGGGTCCCCGGCCTCCGGGGGGGCCAGGAAGGTCGCGCTGGAGCTCACCGACACGGGCTGCACGCCCGCGCAGGCGAGCATCCCGGCCGGCTCGGTCGAGCTCGCGGTCTCCAACCCGGGCGCGACCAAGACCGACGAGGTCGAGCTGAAGAACAGCGACGGGATCATCATGGGCGAGCGCGAGAACATCGCCCCGGGGCTGTCCAGCGACTTCACGCTGGACCTCCAGCCCGGCGAGTACGTCCTGAACTGCACCTTCCAGAACGAGCAGCGCGACAACGCCAAGCTCGTCGTCACCGGCGCGGCCACGGCGAAGGCGACGGCCGCCGACGACCCGACGCTGTCGAAGTCGATCATCGACTACAAGGGCTACGTCAAGGGCGAGACGGGCCAGCTCGTCGCCGACACCCGCACGTTCGTGGCGGCCCTGCGCGCCGGCGACACCGCGCAGGCCAAGGACCTCTTCGCCAGGACGCGCCTGCACTACGAGACGGTGGAGCCGATCGCCGAGAGCTTCGGCGACCTCGATCCCGACATCGACGCGCGCGTCAACGACGTGGCCAAGCGCTCGGACTGGCGTGGCTTCCACCGCATCGAGCAGCTCCTGTTCGTCAAGGGCACGACGCAGGGCACCTCCGCCCTCGCCACCCGGCTGCTCGCCGACGTGCGCGACCTCGACAGCCGCGTGGACGGGCTGGACCTCCAGGGCGCGCAGGTGGCCAACGGCGCCGTCGGCCTGCTCGACGAGGTCGCCAGCTCGAAGATCAACGGGGAGGAGGACCGCTACTCGCACACCGACCTCTCCGACTTCCAGGGCAACCTCACGGGCGCCCAAGAGGCGTTCGAGGCGCTCGTCCCGGCGCTGCGCCAGCGCGACGAGGTCGCCTTGGTGGACGACGTCCAGGCGCGCTTCGCCGCCGTGCAGGCCGGGCTGGACAAGTACCAGCGGGCGGGCGACCCGTCGGGCTTCGCGCCCTATGAGGAGCTGACGCAGGCCGACCGCCGCCGCTTCTCCCAGCAGATCGCCGCGCTGGCCGAGCCGCTGTCCACCGTGGCCGGGAAGCTCCTGACCACGGCGTGAGCG
>CAXUES010000114.1:3582-5188 GCA_964250185.1 uncultured Solirubrobacteraceae bacterium
CCGCGAACGGCGCGGCCGGCAGCGAGGCCGGCGCCGCGCCCGGCGCATCCGCGGACGCGGCCGCGGCGATCGTCCCGATCGAGGGCGCCCACCAGGCCGGGATCGCCACGCCGCCGCAGCAGCGCCTGGTCTTCGCCGCCTTCGACCTGGTCAGCGACGACCCGGCGGACCTCGCCGAGCTCATGCGGACCTGGAGCGACGCAGCCCGCCGGCTCAGCGCCGGGCGGCCCGTGGCCGATCCGGCCGCCGTGGACGCGCTCCCGCCGACCGACACGGGCGAGGCCGACGGCCTGGCGCCCGCGCGCCTGACCATCACCGTGGGCCTGGGCCCCGAGGTCTTCGAGCGCGACGGCCACGACCGCATGGGCCTGCGCGCCCGGCGCCCGTCCCGCCTGGCGCCGCTCGGCGCGCTGCCCGGCGACCAGCTCGAGGACGCCCGCACCGGCGGCGACGTCTGCGTGCAGGCCTGCGCCGACGACCCGCAGGTCGCCTTCCACGCCGTGCGCAACCTGCTGCGGGTCGGGCGGGGGCTGGTCGAGCTGCGCTGGCTGCAGCTCGGCTTCGGCTCCAACACGGCCACGAGCCGCTCCGCCCCGAGCCCGCGCAACCTCATGGGCTTCAAGGACGGCACCCGCAACGTCCAGGCCGACGACCCGGCCGAGCTCGACCGCTTCGTGTGGGTCGGCGACGAGGAGCCGCAGGCCTGGATGCGGGGCGGCACCTACGTCGTCGCCCGGCGCGTGCGGATGCTGCTGGAGGCCTGGGACCGCGACCCGCTCGACGACCAGGAGCGCGTGATCGGGCGGCGCAAGGCCAGCGGCGCGCCGCTGTCGGGCTTCCGCGAGCACGACGAGCCCGACTTCGCCACGACGGTCCCCGGGTCCAGGGAGCCGGTCATCCCGGCCACGGCCCACATCCGCCTGGCCGCGCCGGAGCACCACGGCGGCGTCAAGCTCCTGCGCCGCGGCTACGCCTACACCGACGGCATCGACGCGCGGACGGGGCTGCTGGACGCAGGCCTGTTCTTCGTCTCCTTCCAGCGCGACCCCGAGAGCTTCCGGGCCATCCAGCGGGTGCTGGGCACCCGCGACGGGCTGGCGGAGTACCTGCAGCACACCGGCGGCGGGCTGTGGGCGATGCTGCCCGGCCTGCGCCGGGGCGGCACCTACGCCGAGGGGCTGCTCGGCCGGAGCTAGAGCCCCTCGTGCAGGCGCAGCGGCGTGAGCTGCGGCAGGCGCCAGGAGAGCCGCAGCGTCCCGCGCAGCTGCAGCAGCACGACGCCGGCGAGCACCAGGCCGCCGCCCGCCAGCTGGATCGGGCCGAGCGACTCGCCCAGCAGCACGACGGCCAGCGCGATGGTGACGACGAGCTCGACGGTGGAGACGATCGCCGCGGTCCCGGGGCCGACGCGCTTGACGCCGGCGAGGAAGGCGGTGATGGCCATGACCGTGCAGAAGAGCGCCAGGCCGGCGGCCGAGCCCCAGGCGGCGAGGCCCATGGCGCCCAGGTCGAGCTGCCCGCTGACGAGGCCGGCGACGACGAAGACGACGGCGGCGCTCGTGGCGGTGAGCGTCGCCGCGCTCACGATCTACGACATGTGCAAGGC
>CAXUES010000114.1:5198-5907 GCA_964250185.1 uncultured Solirubrobacteraceae bacterium
GACGCCGACGGGGTCCAGCGAGCCGGTGCCCGCGCCCGCCAGCACCAGCAGCGCGCCGGCCGAGGTCAGCCCGAGCGCGGCGAGGCGGCGCGGCGTGAGCGCCTCCATGCCGAGCGAGGCGGCGGCCACGGCGACGATGCCGGGGTAGAGGTAGAGCAGCAGGGAGGCCAGGGCGGCGTCGATGTGGTCCAGCGCGATGAAGTAGACGAGCGCCTCCAGCGCGTACAGGACGCCGAAGGCTAGGCAGGTCACGACCATGCGGGCGGGCATGCGCTGCGCGCCCGGCCGGGCGATCCGCGCGCCGAGCAGCGGCGAGCGGCGGTGGGCGAGCAGCGCCCAGAAGATCCCGGCGGCCAGGACGAAGCGCACCGCGAGCAGGCTCATGGCGTTGGCCCCGTCGGCGTAGGCCGCCTTGACGAAGACCGCCATCAGGCCGAAGCCGGCCGCCGAGAGGAGGCACAGCAGCAGCCCGCGCGTGTCGACGGCGGGGTGCGTGGAGGTGGAGCGGGTGGGGGCGAGCGCGGCGGTGGCCTGCATGGTGGGCGTCCTGCTGGTCGGAGAGGGTCTGGTGGCTAGACGGAGCGGCTGGTGCGCTCCGGATCGCGCGAGTCGGCGCCGTACTTGACGGCGGCGGCCTCGAAGGCGGCGAAGGCGGCGAGTCCGATGAGGAAGGTCATGGCAGGCATGCTCCGCTTCGACACGCTGTCGG
>CAXUES010000114.1:5917-8476 GCA_964250185.1 uncultured Solirubrobacteraceae bacterium
GCCGGGCAAGCCCGAGCCCGACCCATATAGGCCGCCGCCGCCCGCTCGCCAACCCCATCGCCAACCCCGCCGTCTTTCGATCGCCACGCTGTCGGGGTAGCCTTGACTACCTGCATGAAGTCAAGGATCTTCCTATGGCTCATGACCCTGCAGCAGCTCGAGTACTTCCTGGCCGCGCTCGACCACGGCTCGTTCTCCCAGGCCGCGGACGCCCTGCACATGGCGCAGCCGTCGCTCTCGGAGCAGGTGCGCCGGCTCGAGGCGGAGCTCGGCGTCGCGCTCTTCGTGCGCGTCGGGCGCGGCCTGCGCCCGACCGAGGCCGGGCTGGCCCTGCGCGACCACGCCGAGCGGGTGCTGCACGAGGTCGACGGGGTCCGCGAGGCCGTGGCCGACGTGCGCGAGGTGCGCGGCGGCGTGGTGACCTTCGGGATCCTCGGCGCGGCACGCTTCTACCCCGCCTCGCAGATCGTCGCGGACTTCCGCCGGGCCTACCCGGGCGTGCGCGTGCGCCTGGCCGGCCTGAACTCCGCCGACGTGGCCGACGGGATCCGCGAGGGCGCCCTGGAGGCGGGGATGGTCGCGCTGCCGATCGACGACCGCGGACTCGACGTGCGCCCCGTCATGCGCGACGAGCTCGTCTACGCCTCGGCGGAGGCCTCGCGCCTGCAGGCGCCCAAGACCATCGCCGAGCTCGCCGCGGTCCCGCTGATCATGTACGACGCCTCCTACGGCCTCGACGATCCGAGCCGGCGCCAGTTCAACGCGCTGGCCCAGGGCGCGGGGGTGCAGCTCGTCCCGGAGATCGACGTGGAGGACATGGAGACGGCCTTCGACCTGGTGGCCGACGGCTTCGGCGACATGTGGGCCTCGCGCGGGGTGCTGCTCAGCCTGGGGCGGCGGGTGCCCGACAGCCTGGGCTGGGTGCCCTTCGCCGAGCCCGTCTACGACCAGTTCGCGTTCATCTCGCGGCGCGGGGCGCGCCTCTCGCCCGCCTCGCGCGAGTTCCTGCGGATCGCCGAGCGCAGGCTCCTCGCGCTCGCGCGCGCGCTCGAGTCCCGGCCACCGCGGCGGCGCCTGCCCGCGCGCTGAGGGCGCGTGGGCGCGCCCCGGGGCGGGGTAACCTCAGGTCCATGTCGACCGCCGCGGCCACCGTCGCCCAGGAGGAGTACCTCGAGTCGCTGTTCTGGCTCTACGAGGCGGGGCTCCCGATGACCGGGGCCAACCTCTCGCGGGCGATGCAGCTCTCCGCGCCGACCGTGCACGAGATGGTCCGCCGCCTGGAGACCGACGGCTACATCACGCGCGCCGCCGACAAGGCGATCTCCTTCACGGAGTCCGGGCTGGAGCAGGCCTCCGAGGTCGTCTCGCGCCACCGCCTCATCGAGCGCTACCTCACCGACGTGGTCGGCGTGCCGTGGGACGACGTCCACGAGGAGGCCGAGCGGCTCGAGCACGCCATGAGCCCGCGCTTCGAGGCGTACATGAAGAACGCCATCGGCGACGCGAAGACGTGCCCGCACGGCCACCCGATCGCCGTCGGCTCGCGCGTCCCCGGCAGCCCGCTCTCCGACGTGGAGCCCGGCGCCAAGCTCATGATCCTGCGCCTGGAGAACGAGGCCGAGGACCTGCTGCACTACCTCAAGACCGCCGGCGTGGAGCCGGGCGTCGAGGGCGTCCTGGTCTCCTCCGACGACGAGGAGGTCATCTTCGAGAGCGAGGGCGGCGTCCAGCACTCCGTCTCCACGAGCGTCGCCTCGACGGTCAGCGTGAAGGCCGATCCCTCCCCGCCCGCGCGGGTAACGCTGCCGGAGCACCTCGTGCTCGCGGTCAAGCGGTATGGCCGCTAGGCCATGGTGATGTGCCGGTAGGGGTCAGCCCAGCAGGGAGCGCTGCTCGACGATCCAGCGGGCGACCTCGACGAGCTTGACGTTGCGGTTGCGCGCGGTCTGCTGGATGCGCGAGAAGGCCTCGGGCTCGGTGATGCCCAGCGAGCGGATGAGCAGGCCCTTGGCCTGCTCGACGACCTTGCGGTCGGCGAGCGCCTGGCGGGCGTCGTCGACCTCGGCGTGCAGCTCCTGCAGCTCGGCGTGCCGGGCGGCGGCGACGCGCAGGGCCGCGTCGAGCTGGCGGTCGTCGACGGGCTTGGTCAGGAACGCCTCGACCCCCGAGGCGATGGAGCGGTCGACGAGCTCGGGCGCGTCGAGCCCCGTGAGCACCACGACGGGGCGGCGCGGGCCGTCCTCGCTGAGGACCCGGGCGGCCTCAAGGCCGTCCGGCGCGCCCTCGAGGTCGATGTCGAGCAGGTAGAGGTCGGCGCCCTCGCCGCGGGCCAGCGCGATGGCCTCCTCGCCGCGGGCGACCGGGCCGACCACCTCGTGGCCGAGGGTCCGCAGGCGCCGGGCGATCCCCAGCGCGATGATCGGATCGTCCTCAGCGACCAGGATGCGCATCGTCGGCCACATGGAAGCGCACCCGGACGGTGCCGTCGGCGCCACGCTCGATCGTGCCGCGCAGGCCCTGCTCGCTCGCCTCTGAGGCGCCGTCAGGCTGCCTCCGCCA
>CAXUES010000115.1:0-6472 GCA_964250185.1 uncultured Solirubrobacteraceae bacterium
GATGATGCGGTGGTCGTAGGTCGAGGTCATCGTCATGACCTTCTCGGCGCCGATCGCGGCCCCGATGCTCCCCAGGCCGACGGGGTAGGCGATCGAGCCCGTGGCGATGATCGTGCCCTGGCCCTGGAGCAGGCGCGGCACCGAGGCGATGGTGCCGATGCCGCCCGGGTTGGTCAGCGAGACGTTGGCGCCCTGGAGGTCGTCCGGGGTGAGCTTGTTCTCCCGCGCGCGGGCGATCAGGTCGTCGAAGGCGCCCTTGAAGGCGGCGAAGTCCTGACGGCCGGCGTCGGAGATGACCGGGACCATGAGGGTCCGGGAGCCGTCCTTCTTCTGGATGTCGACGGCGATGCCGAGGTTGACCGCGTCGTCGTCGATGACGTTCGGCTTGCCGTCGAGCTCGGCGAAGTGCTTGGCCATCGAGGGCATCTGCTCCTGCACGACCTTGGCGATCGCGAAGGCGATCAGGTGCGTGAAGGAGACCTTCTGGCCGCCGGCCTTGAGCTGCTTGCGGCGGCCGTCCATGGCGGTGACCGTCATGGTCCGGAACGAGGTCGCCGTCGGGATCGCCCGCGACTCGTCCATGTAGCGCGCGAGCATCGCCGCGGCGCCCTTGAGCGGCTTGGCGCTGCCGGCGGGGGCGGCCTGCGCGGGCGCGCTCCCGTTGGTCGCCGTCGCGGGGGCGACCGCGCCGGACTTCACCGCGAGGACGTCGTCCTTGGTGATGCGCCCCTCGGGGCCCGAGCCGGGGACGGTGCCCAGGTCGACGCCCTCGGCCGCGGCGACGCGGCGGGCGACGGGGGAGGCCTTGAGGTCGGCGGAGGAGGAGCCGTTGCTCGCGGCGGCGGGCGCGGCGGCCGGGGCGGTCGAGCCGTTGGACGGCGCGGGCGTCGGCGCGGCGGCGGGAGCGCCCGCGCCGGTGGTCATGCGCGCGATGACCTGCCCGACCTGGACGGTGTCGCCCTCGCCCGCCAGGAGCTCGGTGATGGTGCCGGCCGACGGAGCGGGGAGCTCGACGTCGACCTTGTCCGTGGAGATCTCCACGATGGTCTGGTCCGCGGCGACCTCGTCGCCCGCGGCCACGTGCCACTCCAGCAGCGTGCCCTCGGTGACCGACTCGCCGGCGCCCGGGGTGATGATGTCCACGCTCTCGCCGCCGCTCGCGGAGGCCGCATCGGGGGTGTCGGAGTCTGGTGCGACCGGGGCGCCCCCGTCGTCCGGCTGGATCTCCGCCAGCAGCGAACCGACCGTGATCGTGTCGCCCTCGGCGGCGTGGACCTTGACCACGGTGCCGGAGGCGGGGGCGGGGACCTCGACGTCGACCTTGTCGGTCGAGATCTCCACGATCGTGGCGTCCACCTCGATCCGCTCGCCCTCCTGGACGTGCCATTCGAGGATGGTGCCCTCGGTGACCGACTCGCCCGCGCCGGGAGCGATCACCTGGATCGTCGTGGATGTCGCCATCGAAAGGCCACCATAGCGATGGGGCACGGGTCCGCGGAGACCCCCTGTCGAGGGTCCCCGCGGCCGCATCGGACCTGCCGGCTAGCGGGTCGGGCGGGTGATCCGCACGGCCTTCGTGCGGGTCTTCCCGCCGAGGCTCGCCACGCTCAGCCGCACGGCCGCGCCGCGCCTGGTGCGCACCGCCCGCAGGAGCTTCGCGTCGAAGCGGATCGTGCGCTTCGCGCTGGCCCCGGAGGCGAGGCGGAGCTTGGTCGCGCGCCCCATGGGACGCGATCCCTGCTGCAGCCGCATCGTCACCCGGCAGCCCAGCGTGCCGGCCGGGCAGGTGAGGCTCACCCGCATCGTCCGGCGTCGCCGGTCGACCGCCACGCTGTCGAGGCGCACCGTCCCGTTGCCCTTGGCGGTGTGCTTCGAGTGCCCCACGGGGCCGCGGGCGACCTGCGTCGGGTTGGGCTCCGACCCGACCGGGTCACCCGCCGGGGCGGGCGCATCGGTGGAGTTGGCGACCGGGCCGCCCGCGACGGGTCCGGGCAGCGTGGCGCCCGCGGGCGGGTCCACGAGGACCTGCTTGGCCACCGACGGCGTCTCACCGGTCCCGGCGTTGCTCCTGGCGGTGACGAAGACCATGTAGGGGCCCGGGGGAGCCACGTTGGGCGAGTCGGGGAGCTTCACCGTCACCGAGTGGGCGCCCCGGGCGACCACGGGGACCACGATGGAGCGCTGGTCGCCGTCGACCAGGTGGGTCACCGCGGTGTTGCGGTGCAGCTCGACGGAGGTGACGTCCGCGGGATCGGTGTCATCGCCGAGCTGGATCTCCGCGGTGCGGCCCGTGTGCACGACGTCGTCCATCGACTTGATCGACGGGCGCTTCGCCGGCGTCGTGCCGTCGGCCTGGAACAGGTACGGCGGCTTGTAGATCTCGAAGGACGGGTCGCGTCCGTCGTGGTCGGCGAACCCGCCGGGGATCGTCGTGTCGTTGAGGTAGAGCGTCGAGATGGTCGCGTGGCCGCCGATGAGCACCTCGCCCGAGGGCAGCAGCATCGCGGTGTTGTGGTAGGTCCGGCCGTGGTTGGAGACCGCCGCCGGCGTCCACGTCTCCTTCTCGGGATCGAAGATCTCGGTCTGCTGGACGGGGAACTCGGTGCCCGGCCCGACCACCTCGTCCTTGTCGGCGCCGTTGAAGGTCAGCACCTGCCCCGTGGGCAGCACGACGTTGGAGCCGTACCAGCGCGGCTGGTTCAGCGGAGCGGTCGGGTGGGTCTCCTGCTTCGTCTTCCCGTCGGCCGTGTCGACTTCGGTGATGCGCGAGTTGGCCACCGCGAGGTAGGAGCCGGGCGAGCTCGCCGCGCCGAAGCCCAGCACGCCGCCCGCGGAGAGGAACTTCGACTTCGTGTACTGCCCGTCGGCGTCCGGCTTGAGCTGCAGCAGCGTCGAGCTCATCGACCCGCGGAAGCCCGACCCGACGATGTCCTGCGGCACGCCGCCCTTGGCGTCGTCGATGCCCGGGGCCTTGCCGTTGGCCCAGGTGTGGGTCTCCGGGTCGTAGATGGCGGTCTGGTTCCACATCACCTGGCCGAGGCTCTGCCCGAAGGGGTTGAACGCCTGACCCGAGGCGTTGAAGAACACCTTGCCGTTGGGGAGCAGGCTCATCCGCGGGTACAGCGGGAGGTCGCGCTTGGCGCTGTCGCCCTCGTTGGTGAACTTCCCCGTCTTGTAGTCGTAGCGCTCCACGTCGAGCTCGTTCTGCAGCGACTCGGTGGGCTTGTCGGTGTAGATCGGCTTGAGCAGCTTGCGCACGCCGCCGAAGACGAGCTGCTGGCCGTTGCCCAGCGAGAGCTGGGTCGGGTACCAACGGCCGTTCTCCATGGAGCCGGTCTGGGTGAAGGTGTTGGTCTTCGGGTCGAAGATCCGGCCGTTCTTGAGGCCGGAGAGCTCCACGACGCTTGGGCAGGCCGGGGAGGTCAGGGAGGTTCACGCCGGGATCGAGCGAGTAGTCCGTGCCGCCCTCGACGAGCAGGCGCCCGTCGGGCAGGTAGGACTGGTGGGAGCCGAAGAGCGCGCCGTCGTTGAACGGCTGGGTCGTCTCGGTGCCCGGGATGAGCGGGCCCTGGCCGTCGCCCATGTCGCCCTGGGGGTTCGCTCCGCCGTCGACCGGGCTGGGCAGCGACCACGCGGGCTGGGCGTCGTTGCCGCCGAGGTCCAGCAGCCGCGCCTCGTCGTTGACCGCGACGGAGCCGTACTCGCCGACGATCGAGAACTTCACGTTCTCGGTGCCGCCGAGGTTGTCCCAGTAGAGGATGCGCCCGTCGGGCAGCACGATGTTCGTGCCCGCCGCCGGCTTGCACTTCTCCAGGCCGTCGACGTTGCCCCCCTCGACGCACTTGGCGTCCGTGGCGCGGCCGTTGATGGTCGGCTCGACGAAGGGCGAGCCGAACGACCCCGAGACGGACGGGTTGGTGTCGTAGGGGCGGTCCTGTGGGGCCAGCAGGCCCACGGCCATGTCGACCGCGGCGTTGGGCGGGGCCAGGTCGTCGGCTCCGTCGCCGTGGGCGAAGGCGACTGCCGGGACGGCGGCGACGCCGACCGCGGCGAGCGCGATCCCTGCTCGTAGCTTCCTCATGGGGCTCCTCGTATGTGCCGCTCGCGCGGTGGGACATGCACGACACGACGTCGTGGGCTGACGGTGAGTCAACCATGAGGAGCTGCGCTGTCAACCAGGAACCGGATCACTGGCCGCGTCCTGCCGGACGAACTCGGCCGAGCCGATGAAGGGCCCGACCGCGCCGAGGATCGCGATCGCGACCGCCAGGCGCACGTCGATGAGGCGGGTGCGCAGCCCGACGACGGCCAGGCCGCACATGACGAACCAGCCCAGGCCGTGGGCCCACCCGAGGACCATCTCCGGGCCGTGCAGGCCGGGGACCAGCCAGGCCACGAGGAGCGCGAAGTAGATCGCCGAGTGCGTGAACGACGCGCGCTTGATGAGCCCGCGCGAGATCACGCGATGAGGCGGGCCATGAGGCGCAGCGCGTCGTCGGCCTCGGGCGGCCAGTCGTCGGGGTCGGCCGGCCACCAGGCGTGGGCGTCGTGCTCGGGGTCCATGTCGAGCACCGCGCCCTCGGCCAGCCAGGCCTGCCCGACGAACATGACCATGTTCTGGGGCAGGCGCACGAGCGCCTCGCCGCGGACGTGCTCGGCGACGACGCCCCACTCCTCGGCGAGCTCGCGCGTGAGGGTGTCGGCGGGCGTCTCGCCGACGTCGACGGCGCCGCCCGCGCCGAGCGCCCAGCGCCCGGCCCAGGAGCTCAGCCAGGAGGCGCGGCGGCCGGCGAGCCAGCGCCCGGCGGGGTCGCGCACGGCGCAGGTCGCCGACAGCGAGCCGGAGGCGTCGCCCTCGACGAGGCGCAGCCCCCAGCGGATGCGCTGCAGCTCGACGTGGAGGCTCCCGTCGGGCTCGGCGCGGTGGGAGACGAAGCGCGCGGCCTCGCCGTCGTGGGAGGGCGAGCCGCGCTCCTTCAGCGCGGCGATGGCCGCGTCGGCGGCGGCCTCCTTCTCGGCGGGCGCGTCGTAGAGGTCCTCGCGCCACGCGGCGCGGACGGCGTCCAGGGACCAGGGGCCACGGGCCAGGATGCCGGGTGCGGGAGCGGTCGCCATGCCTGCGCAGCAGCCTACGGGGACGCCTAGTGTTGGACGCGCCCATGAAGCCGGAAGCCAAGAACTTCGAGGCCATCGTCAAGGCGAAGGCCGACCACAACAAGCACTGCCCGTTCCCGCCGCACACGATCAAGATGCACCCCCTCGAGATCGAGCGCATGCAGTGGGACGACGGCGACAACATCGCCGGCCTGGTCCTCCAGGCCGACCCGCAGCTCGGGACGGGGACCTTCCGCCTGGTCTGCGACGGCTCCGAGCCGCCCGAGCTGGAGATCGAGGAGACCGACGCCGTCTCCCGCGGGGCCGAGGAGCCGATGCTCGTGCCCGTCACGCCGTCGGCGCCCGCGCCCGGCCGCACCTTCGACTGAGCGGGCGGCGGGCGGTGCGGGTCGCGGTCCTCGGGCCGGGTGGGGTCGGCGGGTTCCTCGCCGGCCTCCTCCCGGACGTCGTGCTCCTCGCGCGCGAGGAGAGCGCGGCGGTGATCGCCGAGCGGGGGCTGCGCATCAGCTCCGCGCGGCTGGGCCGCGAGTGGACGGCGCGCCCCGAGGTCGCCACGCACCTCGACGCGCCCGCCGACGTGCTGCTCGTGTGCACGAAGGCGGACGGCCTCGACCGCGCGCTGGACCGGGTCCGTGCGCCGGTCGGCCTCGTCGTGCCGCTGCTCAACGGGCTGGAGCACGTGGCGCTCCTGCGCGGGCGCTTCGGGGAGCGCGTCGTGCCCGCGGCCATCCGCATCTCCGCGGACCGCACCGCGCCCGGGATCATCGAGCAGACCTCGCCGTTCCTCCGGGTCGACCTCGCGGGGGAGGGCGTCCCCGACGCGGGCGCGCTGCCCGCCGAGCTCGAGGCCGTGGGGGTGCCCGTGCGCGTCGGTGGCACCGAGGCCGACGTCCTGTGGGCCAAGCTCGTGCGCCTCAACGCGCTGGCCGCCGTGACCGCGGCGATCGACGGCACGCTGGGCGAGGTCCGCGCCGAGGAGGCGTGGGCGGCGCGCCTGGAGGCCTGCGTCCGCGAGACCGCCGCCGTGGCCGAGGCGGCGGGCGCGCGGTCGACGTCGGCCGCGGCGGTGCTGGAGGAGATCGCCGGCGTGCCGGACGGCTTCACCGCCTCGCTGCAGCGCGACGTCCACGCCGGGCGCCCGGGTGAGCTCGACGCGATCTGCGGCGCGGTCCTGCGCGCGGCGCAGCGCCTCGACGTGCCGGCGCCGACCGTGCGCGAGCTGCACGACCGCATCGCCGCGCGGGTGGGCCGACGGGCCATGGACGCGCCGGACATCGGCGCGTAGCTTCGGGCGCATGAGCGTCCCCGTGAGCGAGTCGACCACCGACACGGCGTTCTGGGGCGACGTCGACCGCCA
>CAXUES010000115.1:6485-8416 GCA_964250185.1 uncultured Solirubrobacteraceae bacterium
CTGCGCTACAGCCCGTCCTTCACGCCGGTCATCGTCGAGCGCGCGGAGGGGAGCGTGCTGCACCTCGCGGACGGGCGCGAGGTCCTCGACTTCACCTCGGGGCAGATGAGCGCGATCCTCGGCCACTCCCACCCGGCGATCGTCGCGACGGTGCGCCGGATGGCGGGCGAGCTCGACCACCTCTTCAGCGGCATGCTCAGCCGGCCGGTCGTGGACCTCTCCCGGCGCCTGGCCGAGAGCCTGCCCGGCCCGTTGGAGAAGGTCCTGCTGCTGACCACGGGCGCGGAGTCCAACGAGGCGGCGCTCCGGCTGGCCAAGCTCGTGACGGGCGGGCACGAGGTCGTCTCGCTGAGCCGCTCGTGGCACGGCATGACCCTCGGGGCCGCCAACGCGACGAACTCGACCTCCCGCGCGGGCTACGGGCCGTCCGCGCCCGGCAACTTCGTCATCCCGACGCCCGACCCCTACCGCCCGGACGTCCGGACGCCCGAGGGGGAGCTCGACTGGCAGGCGCAGCTCGACCTGGGCTTCGCCATGGTCGACGCGCAGTCCACCGGCAGCCTCGCCGCGTGCATCGTCGAGCCGATCCTCTCCAGTGGCGGGGTGATCGTGCCGCCGCCGGGCTACCTCGCCGCGCTGCAGGCGAAGTGCCGCGAGCGCGGCATGCTGCTCATCTTCGACGAGGCGCAGACCGCGCTGGGGCGCACCGGGACGATGTACGCCTTCGAGCACGACGGCGTCGTCCCGGACATCATCACGCTCTCCAAGACCCTGGGCGCGGGCCTTCCGCTGGCGGCCGTGGTGACCAGCGCGGAGCTCGAGCAGCGCGCGCACGACCGCGGCTTCCTCTTCTTCACGACGCACGTCTCCGACCCGCTCGTCGCAGCCGTGGGCACCACGGTGCTCGACGTGCTCGAGCAGGAGGAGGTCGTCGCCCAGGTCCAGCGGACCGGGGCGCAGCTCGAGTCCGGGCTGCGCGAGCTCCAGGACCGCCACCCGGTCGTCGGCGACGTCCGGGGCCGCGGGCTCATGCGCGGCCTCGAGTTCGTGCTGGACCGCGAGACGAAGCAGGCCTCGCCGGACCTCGGTGCCGCGGTGACCGGGCGCTGCCTGGAGCTCGGCCTGCACATGAACGTCGTCCAGCTGCGGGAGATGGGTGGGACGCTGCGCATCGCGCCCCCGCTGACCATCACCCCGGGCGAGCTCGCCACGGGTCTGGAGCGCCTCGACCAGGCGATCGGCGAGGTGGCGCCGGCGTTCGCCTGAGCGATCGCGCGGGCCGTCAGCGGGTCGGCGTCGACGCGGCGAACGCGTCGGCGGCCGCGAGGTCGAACGTGCCGTGGTCGCTGCCGAGCCCCTGCGCGACCAGGGCGGCGGCCGCGCAGCCGAGCACCGCGGCGTCGCGGTGGCCGCGGCCCAGCCCGATGCCGCGCAGGAAGCCGGCCGAGAACGCGTCGCCGCAACCCGTGGTGTCGACGACGTCCACGGCGAAGGCCGGCACGCGCGTGACGCCGTCCCGGTCGGCGACCACGACGCCGTCGGCGCCCGCGGTCGCCGCCACGCAGCCCACGCCGCGGGCCCGCAGGGCGGTGCAGGCCGCCGCGAGATCGGCCGCCCCCGTGAGCGCCAGCGCCTGCTCGTCGTTGGGGAGCAGGTAGTCGACGTGGGCGAAGGCGGCGCCGATCCAGTCGACGATGAACGCGGCCTGCTCCCCGGGGGCGAGGATGTCCACCGAGGTCACGACCCCGCGCTCGCGGGCGAAGGCGAGGACCTTCGCAGCCTCCTCGCCGCCCATGAACTCGGGCGCGCCGAGGTGGAGGTGCGTCGCCCGGGCGAGGTCGTCCCAGGGCGCGTCGGCCGAGCTGTAGGTCGCGTTGGCGCCGACGACGTGGAAGGCGGGGCGCGAGCCGTCGGGGCGGATGGGCAGGACG
>CAXUES010000116.1:0-8407 GCA_964250185.1 uncultured Solirubrobacteraceae bacterium
CCGCCGTGCCGCCGCTCGTCGTGGGCTGGCCCGTCCGCCGCCTGAAGTCCACGGCGATCGTCATGAACATGGGCATCTTCGGCGCCGTCGCCGCGGGCCCGGTCATCGGCGGCATCGTGGCCGGCGCGGGCGGCGACGCCTGGCGCGTGCTCTTCTGGATCGTCTGCGGCCTGGGCACCGGCGCCTTCCTGCTGGCGATGCTCACCTTCTACGACCAGGAGCCCATCGCGCCGTCGGCGCCCTGGGCGCCCGGCGCGATCGCCCTGGCGGGCGTGGGCTGCGGCCTGACGTTCTTCGGCTCGGCCGAGCTGACCACCCACGCGTTCGTCTCGACGTGGGTCATGCTGCCGCTGCTGGTCGGCGTGGCGACCATCGTCGTGCTCGTCCTGCAGCAGTACCACGCGTCGCGGCCCCTGATGCCCGTGCGCGACCTGGCGACGACCTTCCCCGTCGCGGGGATCATCGTGGCCATCAGCGCGGGCGCCGCCTCCGTGGCGATCATCGAGCTCGTCGAGAGCGCGCTGCTGGCCAAGGGGACCGACCCGGGCCACATCGGCACGCTCTTCCTCCCGCAGGTCGCGGGCGCGTTCGTGGCGGCCGCGCTCTTCGGCGCGCTGTTCACGACCAAGTGGACGAAGGTCATCGCGCTCGTCGGCCTCGTCTTCATCGCGGTGGCCGCCGCGATCCTGACCGGCGTCAGTGGCGGCGGCGAGGGCGTCGTGTGGGTCGGCACCGCGGTGCTGGGCTTCGGCGTCGGCGCGTCGGTGGCGCCCGCGCTCTTCGTGGCGGGCTTCTCGCTGCCGTCCAACAACGTCGCGCGGATCTTCGCCCTCATCGAGCTGCTGCGCGCGGTGGCGGCCTTCAGCATCGCGCCGATCCTCGCCCACGTCGCGACGAGCACGGGCTCGAGCCCCGCCGTCGGGACGCGCACGGCCATCTGGATCTGCCTGGGCATCGCCGCGGCCGGGGCCTTCCTGGCCGTCTACCTCTTCGTGCTCGCGCGGGCCCGCCCGCACCACCCCAAGATCGAGCGCTGGATCGGCGGCGCGGAGCCCGCGTTCGACTCGCCGGCGCTCGCCGCCGCCCTGCGCGGCCTGGAGCGCGACCCGGCCGAGCACGACGACGCCCACGTCGAGGAGCACGAGCAGGAGCGCCCGCCTGCCGCGAGCGTCGTGCACTCCCTGCGCTGAGGGCGGGCTAGCCCGCGTCGACCGCGGGGCCGACGGCCCCGCGGGAGCTGACCCGGTAGGTGCCGGGTCCGGGGAGCAGCGTCTCGTAGGCGCCGCCCGCGCGGGCGGTGGTCACCCCGACCCGGCGCCAGCTCCCGAGGAGCCCGCGGCGCTGCACGGCGATGCGCGTGCCCGCCGAGGCGGGTGAGATCCGTCCTTCGATGGCCCGGCCGTAGGCCGACGGCCCCGCCACCGAGGCGCCCGCGGCGGAGCGGACCGACGCCCGCCGCGTCCGCTTGACCGTCGAGCGCACGGTCCGGAAGGTCGCCCAGGTGTCGTCCAGGCCGAGCTTGGCGCGCAGCGTCGGGCCGCTGACCGCGGTGGTGCCGCGCGACCCGACCACCTCGGCGCTGACGATGCGCGGCGACGCGCCGCGGCGCGTGACCCGGATGGAGCGGTAGGAGCCCTTGACCAGTCCGCCGAGCTTGCGCTCCATCGTCGCCGGCGTGAACGTCACGGCCCACGTGTGCCGGGGCGAGCCGCCGTCGTAGGGGTCGTCCACCGAGCGCAGCCAGGGCGCCGGGCTGGCGCCGAGGAAGGAGTTCTCGTTGTCCTCGGTCCTCCCACCTGAGGTGGAGAAGAAGAACGTCGTCACCGGCGTGCCGCCGTAGGTGACCACGCGCCCGTCCGTCGCCGCGACGGCCGCGTCGGTCGTCGCGGTCTCCCCGGCCACGCCCCGGTAGACCTGCGAGCGCGTGTCGGACCACTGCGAGAACACCGACCCGCCCGCGTCGGTGGTGATCGCGTAGGTGCGCGCGGCGACGGCCTGGGCCTGCAGCGCCGCGGCGGGCCACGACGCGGGCGACTCGGCGGCGACGACGCCGCGCACGTAGTCCTCCAGGCCGAGCTGGTCGATCAGCAGGAGCTTGCCGTCGGAGGGGCGCAGCTCCACGGCGCCGCGATAGGCGCCGTCGGTCACCCCGGCCGCGCTGGCACCGGCGATCGTCACGGGCGCGCCGCCCGGGCCACTCAGCGCGACGGGTCCGTCGAAGCGCACGAGGTCGTCGCCCGAGGAGGAGGACAGCACGACGCTCAGCCCCGAGATGCGCGCGCGGTAGGACTGCGTCGGCACCAGGGCGCGGGTGCCCAGGCGCGACGCGCCGCTGAAGGTCAGGCTCGTGCGCGAGGCGATGAGCACGCGCACGTCGGGCGAGGTGGCCAGCGAGGAGACCTGCGTGCCCGTGTAGTAGTGGGTGAGGATCTCGGTGGCGCTGCGGCCCTGCTCCGCGAAGCCCTTGGCGCCCCACTGCGACATGCCGACCCCGTGGCCGAAGCCCGCGCCCTTGACGGAGATCGTGGTCGCCGCGGAGGCGACGGCGGGCCCGGCGAGCGCGACGGCGGCCACGGCGAGCGTGGAGGCGGCGAGGCGGTGGGCGGGCGCGGGCATGCTGGAGAGCCAACGTCCTCGCGGCGTGCGAGTTGCGGCGCTGGAGCCCGCAGCGTAGACGGCGGTGTAGCGTCCCGCGCCATGACCGCTCGCCGCGCCTCGGACGTCTTCGTGGAGTGCCTGGAGGCCGAGGGCGTCAAGCGCGTCTTCGGGATCCCGGGCGAGGAGACCCTCGACCTCAACGAGTCGCTGGCCGACTCCAGCGTCGACTTCGTCCCCGTCCGCCACGAGCAGGGCGGCGCGTACATGGCCGACATGTACGGGCGCCTGACCGGCCGCGCCGGCGTCTGCCTGGGCACCCTCGGCCCGGGGGCGATGAACCTCGTCACCGCGGTGGGCGACGCGTTCCTGGACCGCGCCCCGCTCGTCGCCCTCACCGGCCAGGCCGACCAGGCGCGGATGCACAAGGAGTCCCACCAGTACATCGACCTGGTCGAGCTCTTCAAGCCGATCACCAAGTGGAACGCGCGGGTCTCCAGCCCGGAGATCATCCCCGAGGTCGTGCGCAAGGCCTTCAAGGTCGCCGAGTCCGAGAAGCCCGGCTCCACCCACCTCGAGCTGCCCGAGGACGTCATGGCCCTCCCGGTCACCGCCGAGCCGCTGCCGCGCCGCCGGCCGACCGCGCCCGAGCCCGGCGCCCGCGAGCTGCTCAAGGCCGTCGACCTCATCCGCAACGCGCTCAACCCGGTCGCGCTGGCCGGCAACGGCGTGGTGCGCGCCAAGGCCGCGCCGGCCCTGCGCGAGTTCGCCCGCTCCACCGGCATCCCGGTCGCCGAGACCTTCATGGGCAAGGGCCTGCTGGACACCGACGACGGCCAGGCGCTCGGCACGGTCGGCCTGACCAGCCGCGACTACGAGCTCGCCGGCTTCGAGGACGCCGACGTGGTCATCACGATCGGCTACGACCTCGTCGAGCACGACCCGAAGCACTGGAACGCGCTGCGCGACAAGAAGATCGTCTGCATCGACGCGGTCGCCGCCGAGGTCGACTCGCACTTCCAGCCCGAGGTCGAGCTCATCGGGGACATCTACCACGTGCTCACGCGGCTCGGCGAGGAGTGCCGCGACGTGCCCTTCGACGGGCCGCCGCCGCAGTCGCGCCGCCTGCGCGAGCTCGTCATGGGTCGCCTGGAGGGCGCGCGCGACGACGCCGCCTTCCCCGCCAGCCCGCCCCGTGCCCTGTGGGAGATCCGCCAGGCGCTGGACCGCGAGGACATCCTCATCTCCGACGTCGGGCTGCACAAGCTCTGGATCGGCCGGATGTTCCCCGCCCACGAGCCCAACACGGTGATGATCGCCAACGGCCTGGCGGGCATGGGCTTCGCGGTGCCCTGCGCGATCGCGGCGAAGATGGTCCACCCCGACCGCAAGGTCGTCACCGTCAACGGCGACGGCGGCTTCATGATGAACATGCAGGAGCTCGAGACGGCCAAGCGCATGCGCACGCCGTTCGTGAACATCATCTGGGAGAACGCCCAGTACGGCTCCATCGTCTGGAAGCAGGACCGCAAGTTCGGCCGCCACTTCGGCGTGGACTTCACCAACCCGGACTTCGTGATGCTCGCGGAGTCCTTCGGCCTGCCCGCGTGGCGCTGCGAGTCCACCGAGGAGTTCGGCCCGCGCCTGCGCCACGCGCTCACGCTGGACCTCCCCAGCGTCATCGTCCTGCCGATCTCCTACGCGGTGGACGTCGCGATGTTCGAGGAGTTCGGGTCGGAGACCGTCGCGACCTGAGCGATTGAAGCGGCGGGTGGGTTCGTCGGTGTGCGCGAGTTCCACAGGCGCGGCGGGTCAGTCAACATGGGCCGATGCAAGCGGCGCTCGAGTTCGGCGGCACGCTCCTCCTAGGAGCCGTAGCCGGAGTCACGCTCGACCAGCTCGTTTCGCCACTCATCGCACATCACCGAGAGCGGCGGGCACTCAGGCGAGCACGCGCTCGGCGCTACGCGTTCGACTATGCCGGTCGGCCCTTTGAGTTCGACGGAGTGGACCTAGGCGTCCAGGTCCTGGTCGGCAGCATCGGTGAGACATTCGGGCGCGACGACCTACATGCCACGCTCGATCCGGAACCATGGGTCGCTCCCGCGCATCTCCGGGGGCCGGCAAGCGAGTACGCGGCCCGTCGTGGTTACTACGACGGAGCAGTTGCCCGCCTCGAGCGGCTCGACGTCGCAACCCATCTAGACGAGCACGGGCGCGAACGGCACCGACTCCAGCTCGAGATAAGACCAACAGGGTACTTCGACATGCTGGCGACGAACGTTGCCTTGGGCCCTTTCACACCACAGGAAGCGCCACTGCTCAACGGACGGCACGGTTTACCGGAGACGCCGCTGAGCAACATGCTCGGGCTTGACTTAACGCTTGTCACGAGCGACGGCTACGTGCCCGTGTTCCTCCGTGCGCCTGGGATGGCGGGGCTGGAGAGGTGTTGGCAGACATCAAGCGGCGAAACCGTGCAACTGCCAGTCGACCAAGACACTGATCAAAGGCCGGACGTGTTCCTCACCGCGGTACGCGGCCTAGATGAAGAACTCGGCCTGAGCTCAGACCAGCTCGACGATCTCGCCGTCACCGCCTTCGTGGCCACGCCCGAGTACGCAAACGTCGGTGTTCTGATGCGTGGTGTTCTGAGCTGCACCGGCGCAGAGTTCGAGAACCGGTTCAACAACTTGGTGCTGAGCGCACGCGACAACTGGGAGTACACCGCGCATTCCATGGTGGCGATCGATGATGTTCGCGACCTCGCCCGCGCGTTCACCGATCCGACGCGCGCTTGGACGAAGCAGTCCGTGGCGTCCATAGTGCTGGCGCACGCCGAGCGAGCCGGTGGGCTAGGCCCGCTCGCCCGCGCCATCAGGAACGCTGGCAGTCTCAACCTCCACGGTGGTCCGGCTTCCCGCGACGTCCCTGCACAGGAGTGAAGCCCCGGCCTCTTGGTCGAGACAACTGCGGTGCGTGCGTGGGTGCGGGCGGGCGGGGCTAGGCGGGTGCCCTGAGCTTCAGCCCAGCAGCGCGTCGACGAGCCCGCGGCTCCAGGCCTCGTCCGGCGCGGGCTCCTGGGTGAAGAGCACGCGGAAGTAGGCCGGGGCCAGGAGCGCGTCGCGGGCGCGCTCGAGCGTGGGGACCTCGCCGCCGCGCTCGGCCTCCGCCTCGAGCATCGCCTCGAGCTGGCGGACGCGCATCTCGACGCAGCCGCAGCCGCCCTCCTCGGTGCCCGCGCCGACGGCGGCGCGCATGATCGCCAGCGACTCCGGGTCGTGCACGTCGGCGGCCACGGAGGCGAGCCAGTGCTCGAGGTCGCCGCGCAGGCTGCCGGTCGAGGCGACGAGGACCTCGCCGTCGAAGTGGGAGATGGCCACCGCGGTGAGCAGCTCGGCGACGCTGGGCCAGCGCCGGTAGATCGTCGTGGGGTGCACGCCGGCGCGCTCGGCCACGGCGGGGACGGTCACGGCCTCGATGCCGCCCTCGGCCAGGAGCTCCTCCACCGCCGTGTGCACCGCCGCGCGCACACGGGCCGAACGGCCGCCGGGGCGGGTGGTGGGGGCGGAGGGCGTGCTCGACATCACGATCGTTGTAGCAGTGATCGCTGCGTTAGGGCTGCTACGTTGCCCGACAAGCCAAACGCAACTGCGTTCGCTTTAAGGAGATCACGTGAGCACCACCCTCGCCCCGCCCGACGTCGAGCCCCGCAGCGCCCGCCCCGCGCAGCGCACGCCGCGCCTGACCCACGACGTCGCCTTCTGGATGATCGCCGCGACGCTCGTCTGCTTCGCCGCGGCCTCCAGCGCGCCGTCGCCGCTCTACGTCGTCTACCAGCAGGAGTGGGGCTTCTCGGCGATCACGCTCACCGTCGTCTTCGCGGTCTACGTCCTGGGGCTGCTCGGCTCGCTGCTGGTCGTCGGCGCGCTGTCGGACCACATCGGCCGCCGGCCCGTGCTCGCGGGCGCCATCGCGCTGGAGTCGCTCGCGCTCGTGCTCTTCGCCGTCGCCGGCGGCGTCCCGCTGCTCACCGCCGCGCGCGTCCTGCAGGGGATCGCCACGGGCGCGGCCTTCACGACGCTGTCGGCCTCGCTCGTCGACCTGCAGCCGGAGCGCTTCCCCGGCCGCGCGGGCGTCGTCAACGGCTCCGCGCCGCTCATCGGCCTCGCCGCGGGCGCCATCGGCTGCGGCGCGCTCGTGCAGTACGGCCCCGCGCCGACGCACCTGGTCTTCGTCCTCCTGCTCGGCGGGATGGCCGTGGCCGCGGCCATCGTCCACGCGATGCCCGAGACCTCCACCCTGCGTCCGGGCGCCCGCGCCTCGCTCGTGCCCCGCGTGCGCATCCCCGCCCGCCTGCGTCCCGAGGTCATCTCCCTCGTGCCCGCGCTCGCGGCGGGCTGGTCGCTCGCCGGCCTCTACCTCTCCCTCGGGCCGTCCGTGGCCGCGTCGATCTTCGGCCTGCAGAGCCACCTGGTCGGCGGCCTCGTTGTGATGCTCCTCTGCGGCACGGGCGCGATCACCGCCCTCGTCTGGCGCGCGCGGTCCGCCCACTTCCTGCTGCTGGTGGGCTCCGGGGTCCTCGCGCTCGGGATGGCGATCACGCTCGCCGGCCTCGAGGCCGACCTCGTCGCGCTCGCCGCGGTCGGGACGGTCGTGGCCGGCGTCGGCTTCGGCGCGGCGGGCCTCGGCTCGTTCGGGACGCTCGCCCGCATCGCGCTCCCCGACGAGGAGGTGGAGCACCTGCAAGGCGAGCTCGTCATCAGCTACCTCACCTTCAGCCTCCCCGCGGTGGCCGCGGGGTTCGCCGCGACGTCGGTCGGCCTGCACGACACCGCGCTCGTCTACGGCCTGGTCGTCATCGCCTCCGCGCTGCTGGCCGTCGGCCTGCGCGCCGCCGCGGTGCATCGTGAGCGCGCGAACGCTCCGGCATCCACCGCCGCCGAGCGGGTATGACCCCGGCCATGTCCACGCTCGCCTCCCCCGAAGCCGACGTCGTCGGCAACGTCAAGCCCCAGCTGCTCATCGCCGGCGAGTGGCGCCCCGCCTCCGGCGGCGCGACGCTCGAGGTCGAGGACCCCTCCACCGGGGAGACGATCGCCGAGATCGCCGACGCCACCGACGACGACGCGCAGGCCGCGCTCGGCGCCGCGTCGGACACGTTCCCCACCTGGCGCGAGACCGCCCCGCGCGAGCGCGGCGAGATCCTGCGCCGCGCCTTCGAGATCATCATGGAGCGCATCGACGAGCTCGCGCTGCTCATGACGCTCGAGATGGGCAAGACCACCACGGAGTCCAAGGCGGAGATCACCTACGCCGCGGAGTTCTTCCGCTGGTTCGCCGAGGAGGCCGTCCGCATCGACGGCCGCTACGCCGTCAACCAGGCGGGCAAGGGCCGCGTGCTGGTCATGAAGCAGCCCGTCGGGCCGTGCGTCTTCATCACGCCGTGGAACTTCCCCATGGCGATGGGCACCCGGAAGATCGGCCCGGCGATCGCCGCGGGCTGCACCATGGTCGTCAAGCCGGCCAAGCAGACGCCGCTGACCATGCTCGCGCTGGGTCAGATCCTCGAGGAGGCCGGGCTGCCCGCCGGCGTGCTGAACATCCTCACCGCGAAGTCGTCGGGCTCGCTCATGGGGCCGCTGATCGCCGATCCGCGGACGCGCAAGCTCTCCTTCACCGGCTCGACCGAGGTCGGCAAGGAGCTCATCAAGCAGGCGGCCGAGCAGGTGCTGCGCGTATCGATGGAGCTCGGCGGCAACGCGCCGTTCCTCGTCTTCGGCGACGCGGACGTCGACGCGGCGGTCGAGGG
>CAXUES010000117.1:0-8399 GCA_964250185.1 uncultured Solirubrobacteraceae bacterium
CTGCACGACGCGCCCGGCGACGAAGAAGCCCGCGGTCGGCGCCCACGCCGCCGCGATCGACCCGAGGACGAACAGCCCGGCGTAGAGCACGAGCAGCCGCCGGCCGTGGAGGTGGACGGTCAGCGTCAGGGCGAGCACGGTGCCCGCCGCGTAGGCGGCGTTGCTCATCCCGTTGGTCAGGGCCATGGCCTGCTCGCCCAGGCCGACGTCGCGGCCGATGACCGAGCCGACCGCGCCGACCGTCGTGGCCAGCACGAGGTAGGGCACCAGCGCGAAGACGACCAGCAGCGCGGCGCTCCAGTAGCTCGTGGCGAGCGGGCCGCGGGCCCGGTGGACGCCCTCGGGCTCCTGGCTGGCGTTGAAGATCGGCGGCCCCCCGGTGCGGGGGGCCTCGGCCACCACCGGGCGGTCCTTGGCCAGGCGCCGCTGCACGGCGAGCTCGTGCAGGGCGAGGCCGCCCACGCCCAGGACGGCCAGGGCGCAGCCCGCGCCGAAGGCCGACCAACTCAACGTGGCGCCGTCGAACACGCGCGACCCGACGACCGTCGCGACGCCGAGCACGGCCGTGACGACGTCGAGCGCGCGCTGGGCGGCGCCGCGGTCCAGCCGCGGGAAGGCGACGACGGCCAGGACGACGCAGGCCGCCCCCACGCCGAGGGCGATCCCGGCGGTCGTCGCGCTGGACGTCGCGACGGCGAAGGTGGCCAGGGCGCCCCCGAGGAGCGCCAGCAGGAGGTTCGTGGTGAATCGAGCGGGCACGGCGTGCGGCTCTACCCCGCACACCCGGCCCGATCGCGGGCCGGTTGTGTGCGATCGAACTCGCGGGCCCGGGGCTCAGGCGGCGGTGAGCTCCCGCTCGGACGACGGGGCGCCCGTCGGGTTGGAGAAGCGCACCGAGCCGTCGTCGATCTTGGCGCGCTTGAGGATCGCCAGATCGAGGATGTAGTTCTGGTGCAGCTTCCAGGGCGCCTTGTGGCCCTGCTTGGGGAGCTGGTCCTTGGCCCGGGTGACGTAGCCCGAGGAGAGGTCGATGAACGGCTCGTCGGCGGGCTCGGCCTCGTCGTAGACCGGCGTGACGATCTTCGTCCCGCGGCGGTCCATCTCCTTGAGCATGCGCACCGTGTAGTCGGCGATGAGGTCGGCCTTCAACGTCCACGAGGCGTTCGTGTAGCCGAAGGTCAGCGCGAAGTTCGGGACGCCCGCGAGCATCATGCCCTTGTAGGCGACGGTCTCGTTCGGCTTGACCGGGACGCCGTCGACGCTGGCCTGGATGCCGCCGACGATCTTCATCTGCAGGCCCGTGGCCGTGACGATGATGTCGGCCTGCAGCTCGTTGCCCGACTTCAGCGCGATGCCGCTCTGGGTGAAGCGCTCGATGTGGTCGGTGACGATCGTCGCCTTGCCCTTGTGGATCGCCCGGAAGAGGTCGCCGCTGGGCACGACGCACAGGCGCTGGTCCCACGGGTCGTACGGCGGGGTGAAGTGCGTGTCGATGTCGTAGTCGGCCGGCAGCATGCGCTCCAGGCGCTTGCGCAGGACCTTCTTCATGACGTTCGGCCGCCGGCGCGAGAGCTGGTAGGAGGCCATCGTCAGCAGGACGTTCTCCCAGCGGGCGATCGAGTAGGCCGTCTTGGTGGGGAACTTGTCGTAGGCCCACTTCGCGATCTTGTCGACGCTGGGCAGCGCGACGATGTAGGTCGGGGTGCGCTGGAGCATCGTCACCTCCTCGGCGCCCGCGCTGACCAGGGCGGGGATGAGCGTCACCGCGGTCGCGCCCGAGCCGATGACGATCACGCGCTTGCCGGTGACGTCGAGGTCCTCCGGCCAGAACTGCGGGTGCACGACCTGCCCGGCGAAGTCGTCCTGGCCCGGGAAGTCGGGGCTGAAGCCCTGGTCGTAGTCGTAGTAGCCCGTGTTGCCCCACAGGAAGTCGCAAGTCAGCCGGACCTCCTCGCCGTCCTCCGCGCGCTCGGCGGTGACCGTCCAGCGGCCGTCGGCGGAGGAGAAGTCCGCCCTGACGACCTTGTGGCCGAAGTGGATGTGGCGGTCGATGTCGTGCTCGCGCGCCGTCTCCTGGATGTACTCGCGGATGTCGGCGCCGTCGGCGATCGACTTCTCGTTGGTCCACGGCTTGAAGTCGTAGCCCAGCGTGTACATGTCGGAGTCCGAGCGGATGCCCGGGTAGCGGAAGAGGTCCCAGGTGCCGCCGATCGCCTGGCGCGCCTCGAGGATCGCGAACGACTTGCCCGGCAGGTCGCGCGTGAGGTGCGCGGCCGCCCCGATGCCGGACAGCCCGGCACCGAGGATCAGGACGTCGACGTGCTTCGGAGGCGCGGAGGTGATCATGGGAACGAGAGCGTACCTAACTACGCGTCGAACCGGGCGACGTGCGTCACACCCGGCGCGCGGCCCGCTCCGCGCTGGGCGATGACGACCATCGCCACGACGAGCGCCGCACCGACGTAGAGGCCCGCGTGGCCGAGGACGGCGGACGCCCCGACGAGCACGGCGCCGCCGAGCAGGGTCGCGTCGAGGCGGGCGTCGCCGATGCGCCGCAGCGACAGCCACCAGAGCGTGGCCAGGAAGAGCCCGACCGGCACGGTCAGGCAGGCGGCGGCCACGGCGTCGGAGAGCTCCGTCTCCCCCGCGATCGAGACGACCATCACCTCGACGCCCGCCGACACCGCCCCGGCCGCCGCGAAGAGGAGGTAGTGGCCGTAGCCCCACGACAGCGCGGAGCGGATGCCGGTGATGTCCCGCTCGGCCGAGCGGATGAAGTACAGCCACCACATGCCCGACACGACGGCCAGGCCCGCCGCCGCGAGCGCGACGAGGGCCACGACGTGGTCGCCCTCGTCGATGGCGGCGACGATCGCGTTGGCCGACGCGAGGATCGTCTCGCCGAGCACGATGATCGTGAAGAGCCCGTAGCGCTCGGCGATGTGGCCGCGGTGGAACGGCGTCTGGCCCGCGCGCTCGGCGACGGCGGGGACGGCGAGCTCGCACGCGGCCAGGACGAGGAAGGAGACGAGCTGCAGCTCGTCGGGGAGGAGGAGGCGGGCGACCCACAGCACCTGCACGACCGCGATGCCCGCGGCGTAGCGGTGCGCCGTGGTGCGCCGCTCCGGGTCGGCCGCGGCCGCGCGGAGCCACTGGCTGACCATCGCCAGGCGCATGATCACGTAGCCGATGACCAGGAGGGTGAAGTCCTCGTCGGCGCCGATCGCCCGCGGCACGCCGGCGGCGAGCACCAGGACGCCCGCCATCTGCAGGATCGTCAGCAGCCGGTAGGGGACGTCGTCGGTGTCGTAGGCCGAGGCGAACCACGTGAAGTTCATCCACGCCCACCAGATGGCGAAGAAGACCAGGCCGTAGCGCACGACGCCCTCGCCGACGTGGCCCTCCTCGAGCTCGTGGGCCAGCTCGACCGCCGCGAGCGACACCGCCACGACGAAGACCAGGTCGAAGAAGAGCTCCAGCGGCGTGGAGGCGCGATGGGCCTCGCCGGGGTCGCGGGGTCGCATCCTGCGCAGGGCGCCGGCGAGCGTCGTGGCCATGGCGCGGAGCCTGTCACGAAGGTGGCACGGGCTCGTCGCTCTTGGGCGTTGATCGGTGACGCGGGTCGCGAGGACGGTGGCTCGCGTGCCCGCTCCGGCTGCCGAGACGCTTCCTGAGCCGCCCCGGGCAGCTCAGGATCGCGTTCGTTCCCGCGAGGCGGCGGTCGTCCGCTGGGCCAACGCCCGCTTCGGCGTCATCACTTGGGCGGCGCTGCTCCGCCTCGGCCTGACGCGCCACGAGGTCGCCCACCGCCTCGAGGTCGGCTGGCTGCAGCGCACGGCGGTCGACGGCGTCTACGTCCTCGGCCACCGCGCCGCGGTCGCGGGACAGCGCGAGGCCGTCGCGCTGGCGGCCAGCGGCCGCGGCGCCGCGCTGGCGGGTCGCAGCGCCGCCGCCTGGCTCGGGCTGACCGAGCCATGGCTCGGGCTCGTCGAGGTCGTGGTCCCGGGCCGGCGGACGACACGCCTCCCCGGCGTGGTCCGCTGGACCGGCGCCCTGCCGGCTGGCGACGTGGTGAAGATGCGCGGCCTGCGGACGACCGCCGTCGCCCGCACCGCGCTGGATCTGGGCCGCGTCGCGCCCGAGCTGCTCCCCGAGGCGCTCGTGGGCGCCCTGCGCCGCGGGCACGACGTCGACGCGCTGCACGCCGGGGCCCGGCGCGGACGCGGCGTCGTCGCGGTCCGGTCGGCCATCGAGGAGCTCGTCCCGGGCCTGGCCCACACGCTCTCCGAGCTCGAGGTGCGCTTCGGGCGGCTCCTGCGCGCCGGCGGCCTCCCGGCGTGCGACTTCAACCGGGAGGTCGGCACCGACCTCGTCGACTGCACGTGGCCCGGCCACCGGCTCGTGGTGGAGCTCGACGGCAGGAGGTGGCACGAGCACCGCTTCGTGCAGGACCGCGAGCGCGACCGGCGCCGGCTGCTCGAGGGCTCCGTGCCCTTCCGCTACGCCTGGGGCGACGTGACCGCGCGCCGACCGGCGACCACGAACGAGGTGGCCGAGGCGCTCGCGCGCTGGTGAGACGCTTCCTGAGCCGCCCCGAGCGGCTCAGGAAGCGCCTCGCGCCCCGGGCGGCACCGGCGGGCAGCGGCGGCTAGGCCGCCAGCGCGGTCGTCCCGTCGTCGCGCGCGACCGCGACGCGGTCGCGCCCGCCGAGCTTGGCCTCGTAGAGGGCGCGGTCGGCCGCCTCGAGCAGGACCTGGCCGTCGTGCGGCGCGCGCTCGGCCGCCACGCCCGCGCTGACGCTGAGCGACAGCCCCGCGGGGACGCCGAAGCCACGGCGCCCGCTCGCGGCGCCGTCCGCGCGGAAGAGCTCGACGATGCGCAGGGCGAAGCGCTCGCCCTCGGCGGCGTCGGCCCGCGGGAGCACCACGCTGAGCTCCTCGCCGCCCACGCGGGCTGCGAGGTCCCCCGCGCGCACCTCCTGGGCCAGCAGCGCGCCGAACCACGCCAGCACGCGGTCCCCGGCCTCGTGGCCGTGGCGGTCGTTGACCCCCTTGAAGTGGTCGAGGTCGAAGCTCACGACCGCCAGCCAGGCGCCGTCGCGCTCGGCGCGCGCCGCCTCGATGGCGAAGCGCTCGTCGAAGCCGCGGCGGTTGGCCAACCCGGTCAGCGCGTCGCTGCGCGCCTCCGCCGACACGCGCGCGACCAGCCGCTCGCGCTCCGCGGAGAGCACCCGCACGACCACGGCGACGACGGCGACGGCCGCGACGACGTCGACCCAGCGGTCGATCGGGGCCATGCGCGAGGGCAGCGTCGAGAGCGCGACGCCGTGCACGACCGCCGTCCAGGCGACGATGAAGGCCGTCCCCCGCCAGCGGGAGTGGTAGGCGGCCCAGATGACGGGCCACATGTAGATCACCGCGCCGTCGCTGTAGCCGGCGGTGGTGGCGATGGCCACGCCGATGAGCGCTGTGCCGATCGGGCCGAGCAGGTAGAGCGCCCCGAAGGGCAGCCGCTCCCCCACGACCACGAGCAGCACCGTGACGATGAGCGAGGCGAGGCCGGGCAGCGCGGAGAGCTCCGGCCCGCGGGGGAGGAACTGCTCCCCGAGGTTCAGCAGCGTCGCGCCCCCGTAGATGAGCGCGGCGCTGCGGGCCATCGCTCGTCGCTCTGCACGCTGCATCGAGAGGTGCATCGACGCCCGGGGGCGCGGGCTTGACGTCACCTCGGTGTCGCCTGGACGGCCGGCGGCGCCGGCGGCGCGGTGACGGCCTGCAGCCCGGCGGCGTCGCCCCGGACCAGGCCGCTGGCCTCCAGGACCTTCGCCGCGGCCTGCGGCACGGTCTCGCGCGCGCCGGCGACGGCCTCGCGGGCCTCGGCGAGCGCCTCGTCCACGCCCGGCCGGGCGCGGAACGCGGCGAGCACCGCCTCGTCGAGGAGGTTGTGCAGCCAGCGCAGCTCCTGGCGCTCGCGCCGCGCGGTCAGGGCGCCGTCGGCCTCCAGGTGGGCGCGGTGCTCCTCCACCGAGGCCCAGACCTCGTCCAGCCCGGTGCCCTCCAGCGCGCTGGCCAGCAGGACCGGCGTCGGCCAGCCCGGCGTCGCCGGCGGGAGCATCCGCAGCGCGTGGCGGTAGTCGCCCGCGGCGCGGCGGGCCATCTTCATGCGGTCGCCGTCGGCCTTGTTGACCACGATGAGGTCGGCGAGCTCGACGATCCCGCGCTTGATGCCCTGCAGCTCGTCGCCGGCGGCCGGGACGAGCAGGAGGACCATGCAGTCCACGAGCTCGGCCAGCTCGGACTCCGACTGCCCGACGCCGACGGACTCCACGAGCACGACGTCGCAGCCCGCCGCCTCGCACAGGAGCATCGCCTCGCGCGTGCGCCGCGCCAACCCCCCGAGGACGCCCGCGCTCGGCGACGGCCGGATGAACGCCTCCTCGCGCAGCGAGAGGCGCGGCATGCGCGTCTTGTCGCCGAGGATCGAACCCCCGGTCCGCGCGCTGGAGGGGTCGATGGTGAGCACCGCCACGCGGTGGCCGTGGTCGCAGAGCCACAGCCCGAGCGACTCGATCGTCGTCGACTTGCCCGCGCCGGGGACGCCCGTCAGCCCGACGCGCCGCGCGCCGCCCGTGCGGGGCAGGACCGCGGCGATGAGCTGCTGGGCGAGCTCCTGGTCGCTGGGCAGCCGGGACTCGGCGAGCGTGATGGCCCGCGAGAGCAGCGCCCGGTTGCCGGAGCGCAGGCCCTCCTCGAGCTGCTCCAGGGAGGGCCGCTTGCCCGCCAAGCGCTAAGCCGCGGCCGGGGCGTCGTCGTGGTCGAGGCGCTCGGCGAGGAGCGCCAGCAGCGACTCCGCCGCCTCCCCGATGACGGTGCCGGGCGGGTAGATCGCGTCGGCGCCCGCCTCGCGCAGCGCGTCGAAGTCGTCCGGCGGGATGACGCCGCCGACGACGATGGCGACGTCCTCGCGGCCCTCCGCCGACAGCGCGGCGCGCAGCTGCGGCACGAGCGTGAGGTGGCCCGCGGCGAGCGACGAGACGCCCACGACGTGCACGTCGGCCTCGACGGCCTGGCGCGCGACCTCCTCCGGCGTCTGGAAGAGCGGTCCGACGTCCACGTCGAAGCCGAGGTCGGCGAACGCCGTGGCGATGACCTTCTGCCCGCGGTCGTGCCCGTCCTGGCCCATCTTGGCCACGAGGATGCGCGGGCGGCGGCCCTCTTGCTCCTCGAAGGCCTCCACGCGCGCCCGCGTGGCCGCGAACTCCTGGTCGCCCTCGCCCATCTCCCGACGGTACACCCCGGAGATCGAGCGGATCTCGGCCTGGTGGCGGCCGAAGGAGCGCTCCATCGCGTCGGAGATCTCCCCCACCGTCGCCTGGGCGCGGGCCGCCGCGACCGACAGCTCGAGCAGGTTGCCCTCGCCGCGCTCGGCCGCGTTGGCCAGGTGCTCCAGCGCCTCGGTGACCGCGGCGCCGTCCCGCTCGCTGCGCAGCCGCTCGAGCTTGGCGAGCTGCTGCGCCCGGACGTCGGCGTTGTCGATCTTGAGGACGTCGACGCCCTCGTCGGTCGCCGGGCGGAAGCGGTTGACCCCCACGAGCACCTGCTTGCCGGAGTCCAGGCGGGCCTGGATGCGCGCGGCGGACTCCTCGATGCGCAGCTTCGGGATGCCCTCGTCGATGGCCTTGGTCATCCCGCCAAGCTCCTCGACCTCGTCGATGTGGGCCAGCGCGCGGCGGGCGAGCTGCTCCGTGAGGCGCTCGACGTAGTAGGAGCCGCCCCACGGGTCGATGGTCCGCGTCGTGCCCGACTCCTGCTGGAGGAAGAGCTGCGTGTTGCGCGCGATGCGGGCCGAGAAGTCGGTCGGCAGGCCAAGCGCCTCGTCCAGCGCGTTGGTGTGCAGCGACTGCGTGTGGCCCTGCGTGGCGGCCATCGCCTCCACGCACGTGCGCACGACGTTGTTGAACGGGTCCTGCGCGGCCAGCGACCAGCCCGAGGTCTGGCAGTGGGTGCGCAGCGACAGCGACTTGTCCTTCTTGGGGTCGAACTGCTTCATGAGGCGCGCCCACAGCAGGCGCGCGGCGCGCAGCTTGGCCACCTCCATGAAGAAGTTCATCCCGATGGCCCAGAAGAAGCTCAGCCGGGGGGCGAACGCGTCGATGTCCAGGCCCGCGTCGAGGCCCGCGCGGACGTACTCCACGCCGTCGGCGAGCGTGTAGGCGAGCTCGAGGTCGGCCGAGGCCCCGGCCTCCTGCATGTGGTAGCCGGAGATCGAGATCGAGTTGAAGCGGGGCAGCTCGCGCGAGGCGTAGCCGAAGATGTCGGAGACGATCCGCATGCTCGGCCCGGGCGGGTAGATGTAGGTGTTGCGGACCATGAACTCCTTGAGGATGTCGTTCTGGATCGTCC
>CAXUES010000118.1:0-8379 GCA_964250185.1 uncultured Solirubrobacteraceae bacterium
TGGCTCGTGCCCGCCCGGGCCTAGCGGACGCGGACGGTCGCGGAGGTCGAGAGGACCTTCCCGGCCGACCCGAGCGCCCGCACGGCGACGTAGGCGGGGGAGCCCGGCACCCGGACGGCGGTGTCCAGCCCGCTCCAGCGCGCGGCGTCGCCCACCGGCGCCAGCGAGGAGCGCGACGACCCGCCGACGACCTGCCAGCGCTGCACGGCGGTCGCGCCGTTCCAGCTCGCGTCGACCACCGTGGCCGAGCCGCTGCGGCGGGCGGCGACCGACGGCTTCGTCTTCGGGGCCCCGGTCCACTCGTCCCGGTAGGCGCGGTAGGTGTCATAGCCGCGCGGCACCCGCGCGTCGAAGAGCAGCTTCCCGCCCGCGGTGAACTCCGAGAAGACGCCCTGCGAGCCCCAGCCCACGAAGAGGTGCCCGTCGGCGAGCGCCTGCGAGTTGCCCTGCGTGCCCGCCGACAGGTTCGCGCCGGGGTGCCGGAGCGACTTCTGCAGCGTCGCCGTCCTCCTCCCCTCGTCGACCTTGACCCAGGTGATGCGCGAGTAGGGGTAGGTCCTGACGTTGCCCGACGTGCCCGCGGCGTTGTCGAAGGTCCGGATGACCCCGTCGCCGGCGTTGATGGCGTCGTGCTGCCAGGCCGTCTGGGCGCCCTTGCCCATCTTGAAGTCCGAGTCCTTGCCGCCGAGCTTCCACATGAGCTTCCCGCTGGAGCGGTTGATCTTGTAGATGGCCCAGGTGTGCCGGGCGGAGACGAGCAGGTTGCCGTCGGTGTCGACGTCCACCGAGTTGAGGTGGATGTAGTCGTAGCCCGGGCCCGAGTGGCCCCCGAGGTCCTCGTAGGAGTCCTTCAGCGGGACGCCGTCCAGCGAGCGCCACTCGAGCAGCACGCGGTTGGTCGCTACGTCGATCTCCTTGACGACGCCCTCGGTGATGGTGCCGGCCTTGGCCCCGCCGACGGAGCGCTCGTCGCCGGGCACCTGCTCGTAGGCGAGCATGAGCATCGTGCCGCGGTCGGTGAGCTTGCACTCGTGGATGTCGGCCTTGTTGGGACCGTCGAAGCGCACGCGCTTGACCAGCTCGTAGGAGGTGTCGCGGATGACGCAGGTGCCCTTGCCGCTGCCGGCCAGCGCGCGGCCCTGCCAGTAGGTGAGGACCGGCTTGCCGCGGTAGGTCTGCTCGCGGAAGTCGTAGGCGACCTCGGGCGCGGGGATCGGCAGGAACCAGCGCACCCGGCCCCGGCTGTCCATGATCAGCGGCCCGTTCTGCTCGCCCGCGCGCTTGGGCGCGCCGAAGACCTTCTTGGGCGCGACGAAGATGAGGCCGGGCGCCTGGCCGGCCGCCGAGCGCCGGATGTCCGGCGTGGGCGGGCGCAGGTCGCTGCGCGAGGCGAGCGCCGGGACGGCCTTGGCCGTGGTCCCGGCCGCCGCCTGGCCGGAGGTGCTCGCGCTCGTGCCGCCGTCGGAGGAGCGCAGGGTGACGACCAGGACGACGGCCACGACCACGGCCAGCACGACGGCGCCGGCGCCCGCCAGGAGCAGGCGGCGGGAGCGGGGAGCGGGGGAGGGCTCGGGCGGCACGTCGGGCAGGGTAGGGCGCCCTCAGCGCCGCAGCAGGCCCGCCGCGCTCGCCCCGGCGAGCACCGTGGCGGCCACCGTCGGCGGCTCGGCGGGGGCGGGGGCGGGCGGGGCGAAGGCGCCGATGAGGCGCAGGCCGGCGTAGCGCGCGGTCCCCGCGCCGGTGCAGGAGAGCGCGACGCGCACGGGCGGCGCGCCCGTCCCGGCGACTCCCATGACGAGGCGCCGCTCGGTCGCGCCGGAGCCGACCGTGCCCTGCAGGACGCCGCCCGGGCGCACGGTGAGCCGCACGCGCACGGGGCGGTCGCGCGGGACGCTGATCGCCGGTCCCGCGCCGAGCGCCGCGCGCGCGCCGCGCCGCACCGAGCGCACGCGCCCGTCGCGCACCTCGATGCCGCGCTGGATGCCGTTGCGGTCGCGCACGCCGAGCACGGGCGCGCCCCGGCGCTCGGGGAAGATCGTCGCGGCGACGTCGTAGGAGCTCCCGACGGTCTGGCGGGCGATGAGCCCCGCCGGACCGCAGGCGAGCTGCAGGCGCCCGTCGGCCTGCGACACCGTGGGCCGCGTGCTGCGCGCGGGCCACTGCCAGGCCGGGCTCAGGCGGGCGGAGGAGAAGTCGTCGGCGATCGGCGCGGCGGTGGGCCCCGCGGCGCCGTCGTCGGCGCCGATGGCCTCGGGCCAGCCGTCGCCGCCGATCTGCAGGCGGGTGAGGACGGCCCAGCGGCGCAGCTCGAGCGGATCGCCCGCGGGGTAGGCGTGGTGCAGCAGCGCGAGGCCGCCGTCCGGCGCGACGACCGGGGTGCCGTGGCCGAGGCAGCGCCAGGAGCCGTCGTTGGTCAGCAGGGCCCGGGGCATCCGGTCGTAGGGCCCCAGCGGCGAGCGGGAGCGCGCGACGCGCTCGACGTAGGTGCAGGGTGGCCGGCAGCAGTTCCCGGTCGAGAAGAGCAGGTACCACCAGCCGTCGCGGTGCAGGAGCGCTGGGCCCTCCGCGACGCCCTTGTCGCCCATCTCGGGCCGGACGAGCTCGACCGGCGTCCCGATGGGCTCCAGCCCCGTCAGGTCGAACGGCACCCCGTAGATCGCGCCGTCGATCCCCTTGGCCTTGTAGAGCAGGTACGCGGCGCCCGTCTCGTCGTCGCGGGTCACCCAGGAGTCGATGACGCCGTTGGCGGGGCAGAGCTTGGGGCCGTGGTCGACCCACGGGCCGCCGGGCGACTCGGCGGTGGCCGCGCCGATGCACCACTGCCCCGAGCGCTTCAGGCCGGAGTAGGTGAGCAGCAGCCGTCCGCCGATGGTCGTCAGCTCCGGCGCCCAGAAGCGGTTGCCCGTCGCCCACGCCGGGGCGCGGTCGAACGCGGCGCCGACCTGCGTCCAGGTGCGCAGGTCCGCCGAGGTCATGAGCGGGAAGACGGGCTCCCAGCGGTCGCTGGTCGCCGTGGCCACGTAGCCGTCGCCGAAGCGGGTGACGGTCGGGTCGGGGTAGTCGCCCGGGATCGCCGCGACGGTGGCCGAGGCGGCCGAGGCGAGCACGACGAGCGCCAGCAGCGCCCCGAGCAGGGCGAGGGGCAGGGAGGACCGCGTCATCGTCAGGTGCAACCGCATCGGCGCGACCAAGTATCGGTGCGTGGCGCGTCCGCGCTCGCGGCGGCGCCGCCGGATGGACCACTAGCCTCCGCCCGATGCGCCGCGTGCTCGCGCTGCTCGCCGTGCTCCTCGTGGCCGGCGGCGCCCTCCGTGGGGTGCAGGCGGCCTCCCCCAGCAAGTACCAGTCCCAGGACGAGGGCGCCTACATCGGCATCGCCCGGGCGCTGGTGGAGAAGCGCACCTACGGCGGGCGCGGCATGACCGACCCGGCCCACTGGGTCCCCGGGGCCCCGCTGATGTTCAGCGTGGGCTACAAGCTCTCACGGCCCTCGCTGGGCTACGGCGGCTACGACGTGCCCGCCGTCTACGTCGAGCAGGCGATCGTCGGGACCCTCACGATCGGCGCCGCGTTCCTGCTGGCGATGCTCCTGGCCGGCAACGTCGCGGGGCTGCTCGCCGCGGCCTTCGTCGCCTTCTACCCGCCGCTCATCCAGGCGACGGGGGACATGCTCTCCGAGCCGCTCGGCGCGCTGCTGGTCACCAGCGCGCTGGCGGCGGTGGTCTGGGCCATGCGCGAGCCGAGACCCGGGCGGGCCGCCCTGTGCGGCCTGCTCCTCGCCGCCACCGTCCTGACCCGCGCCGACCTCGCGCTGCTGCCCGCGATCGGCTTCCTCGCGGTGGCGGTCGCCGCGTGGCGGCGGGCACCCGCGGGCGCGGGCCGGCGCTCGCGCTCCCGCACGCTCGGGGCGGCGCTCGCCCCGCTCGTGGTGGGCGCGGCGGTGCTCCTGCTGCCGTGGTCGGCCTTCGCCAGCCACCTCTCGCACAAGTTCGTGCCGCTCTCCTCCGGCGGGGAGTCGGTGTTCTTCATGGGCACCTACCTGCCCGGCAACGGCTCGCTCTTCGGGGCCAAGAAGGCGCTGGCCGAGGAGACCAAGCAGCGCTATCCGAAGTTCGCGGACTACAAGTACTTCCAGATCAAGCAGCGCGACATCATCCTCACGGTCGCGGGCCGGCGGCCCGACCTCCCGGAGGGCAAGGCGCTCTCCGCGGCGGGCTGGGAGAACCTGCGCACGTACGCCCTCGGCGACCCCGTCTCCTACGCGGGGATGATGCTCGACAAGGCCTGGCGGCTGTGGGGCAGCTACTCCGTCGGCACCCAGGGCAACGTGCGGCCGTGGATCCGCGCCTACCACCTCGCGCTGCTCGCGTTCGGGGTCATCGGGCTCATCGCGGGGCTCGCGCTCGCGCGGCGGCGCCGCGCGGAGCTCGTCGTCCTGCTCGTGGTGCTCCTCTACGTCACCGCGGTGAACATGGTGCTGGTCTCCGAGGCGCGCCACAACATGCCGGTGATGCCGCTCGTGGCCTGCGCGGGAGCGGCCGGGATGGTGCTCGCCCTGCGGGCCCGGCGGGAGCGCAGCGTCGGCCTAGCCGACTGACCGCAAGGGGGCCGACGCGAACTCCGCCATCCCCGCGTCGAAGTCCTCCTGCGCCGCGAAGCCCAGCACGGCGCGCGCGCGCTCGGCCGAGGCGAAGACGTGGCGCACGTCGCCCAGGCGGTACTGGCCCGTCGTGACGGGCTCCGGAGCGCCCTCGGGCGCCGCGCGCCACAGCGCCCGGGCCATGTCGCCGACCGAGCGCGGGGTGCCCGAGCAGACGTTGAACGCGCCGGGCACGGGCTCGTCGGCGGTGAGCGCCAGGACGTTGGCCCGGGCGATGTCGCGCACGTGGACGAAGTCGCGCAGCTGGCCGCCGTCCTCGAAGACGCGCGGCGGCTGCCCCGCGGCCAGGGAGGAGGCGAAGATCGACGCGACGCCCGCGTAGGGCGTGTCGCGGGGCATCCGCGGGCCGTAGACGTTGTGGTAGCGCAGCGACGTCACGGGGACGCTGGTCTCGCGCGAGAACGCGGTGGCCAGGTGCTCCTGCTGCAGCTTGGTCGCCGCGTAGACGTTGCGCGGGTCCAGGGGGGCGTCCTCGGGGATCGAGGACGGGACGAGCGGGCGCCCGCAGACCGGGCAGGGCGGCTCGAAGTCGCCCGCCTCCAGCGAGGCGACCTCCCGCGGGCCCGGGCGCACGTCGCCGTGCTCGGGGCAGGCGTAGCGGCCCTCGCCGTAGACCACCATCGAGCTGGCCTGCACGAGCCGGCCGCCGAAGCCGCGGCGGGCGAGCGCGCGCAGCAGCACCGCGGTCCCCAGGTCGTTGTTGGAGACGTAGTCGGCGATGTCGCCGATGTCGGTGCCCAGGCCGACCATCGCAGCCTGGTGGCAGACCGCGTCGACGCCCTCCAGGGCACGGTCGAGGTCGGCGTCCTCGCGGACGTCGCCCCGCAGGAACTCGGCCCCCTCGGGCAGGTCCTCGGGGACCGAGGCGTGCGCCGCGGGGTGCAGCGAGTCCAGCAGGCGGACGTCGTCGCCCCGCGCGAGCAGCGCGTCGGCGATGTGGGAGCCGATGAACCCGGCGCCGCCGGTGACGAGGACCAACATGGCCCAGACCCTAGGCTCGATGCCCGCATGGTCGACGTCATCCTCCCTGTCCTCGACGAGGCCGAGGCGCTGCCCCACGTGCTGCGCGCCTTCCCCGAGGGCTACTCGCCGCTCGTGGTGGACAACGGCTCCACCGACGGCACCGCCGACGTCGCCCGCGCCCACGGCGCTCGGGTCGTCAGCGAGCCGGTCAAGGGCTTCGGCTCGGCGTGCTTCGCCGGCCTCACGGCCGCCACGGCCGACATCGTCTGCTTCATGGACGCCGACGGCTCGCTCGATCCGGGCGAGCTCCCGCGCGTGGTCGCGCCGGTCGCCTCGGGGCGGGCCAAGCTCGTGCTCGGCGCGCGCCGGCCGTCGTCACGCGACGCGCAGAGCCCGCACCAGCGCGTGGCCAACCGCGTGCTCGCCGCGGAGCTGCGGCGCCGCTCCGGCGTGGCCATGAGCGACCTGGGCCCGATGCGCTGCGCCCGGCGCGAGGACCTGCTCGCGCTCGGCATCGAGGACCGCCGCTTCGGCTGGCCGCTCGAGATGGTCCTGCGCGCCTCGGCGGCGGGCTGGACGCTGGAGGAGGTCCCGGTGACCTACGGCGTCCGCAAGGGCGGACGCTCGAAGGTCACCGGCACGATGGGCGGCACGGCGCGGACGATCCGCGACATGCTCCGGGTCCTCCGCGAGGTCGACCGGTCGGTCAGCCGCGCGAAGGACGCCGGGGAGCTCGCCGCCTAGGGCGCTGCTAGCGGCGGGCCTTCAGGCGGCCCGACCGCACGGTGCGGGTCGACGACAGCCCCTTCACGCTGTTGACGACCTCGACGCGCAGGAGCGTGCGCCCACGGCGGGCGACGATCGAGCGGACGGCGGCCGGCACCCGGAACGAGGAGCGCACCGTCTTGCCTGCGGCGACGGAGTAGCGCACGCGCACCAGGCGCTTGCCGCTGCGCTTGACCGTCACGGTCCCGGCGCAGCGCAGGGCCGGCTTGGAGGCCGGGCAGCGCAGCGAGACCGTCGCGCGGCCGGTCTTGGACAGCCGGAAGGCGCCGAAGGTGACCTGCACCTTCGGGGAGCGCTTCCGCGTCGACACCGGGGTCGACGGCGCCGGCGTAACCGGAGCCGGGGTGACCGGCGGCACGACGGCGGCCGGGCGCGGCCGGTGGCCGCTGAACGAGATGACCTGCTGGATCCCGCTCGGGCGGTTCGTGTACCGGATGGTCGTCTTCAGCAGCCCGGGAGCGAAGGAGATCCGCTCCTTGGTGGCGTCCGTCGTCCAGGCGGCCGGGTCGTCGGTGCCCTGCGCGGCGGCGAGCTGGTCGCCCGCAGCGGCCATGGCGGCCCACAGCGAGTCACGGCAGGCGGTCTCGTCGCCGTTGCCGCAGAGCGGGATCTTCAGCGGGTCGGAGAACGACTCGCCCAGCAGCTGGCGCAGGTCCTTGTTGACCAGGCCGATGCCGCCGCCGGTGAAGCCGCTCCCCGTCCCGTTGTTGCCGAGGAACGCGTCGAACTGCGCCAGCTGCGGTCCGAGGACCGGGCTGAGCACCGCGTCGCGGACGCGCGGGAACAGCTGATCCATGATCCCGGGCGCCGCACCGGCGTCGATCGTGCCGTCGAGGTCGCGGTCCAGGCGGCTGGAGCCGGACTGCTCCCAGCGCTCGAGGAGCTCGAGCATCTGCTGCTCGCGCGCCGAGGGCGCCGGGCCCGAGCGCAGGACGCGGTCGAGCGCGGAGAACGTCGTCCCCGTCGCGCGCAGGTCCTGCGTGGCCGCCTTGTTCATCGCCCCGACGACGCCCGCGAGGTCGGTCTTGCCGCCGCCCGCCTGGATCTTCGCGGTCAGCGCGTTGTTGAGCAGGTCGACGCGGTGCACCGCGTCGAGGTCGCGCTGGTCGTCGGAGGGCCCGAAGCCCGCGGCGGGCTTGTTGTTCCAGTTGACGAGGCGGCCCGACGCCGGGTCGACGGCGTGCGGGTGCGCGTCGTCGGCCAGGAAGCCCTGCCACTCCTCATCGCCGCGGCCGTCCGTGGGCAGGCGCGGATCCACGTTGGCGGCGCGGATGGGCAGCTTGCCCGCGGTGTAGGTCGCGATGTGCTGGTCGTCCAGGTAGGAGACGTTGAACGTGAACGGCGACTTGGCCGCGGCGGCGAAGAACGACGCCGGGTCGGTCACCTTGCCCTGCGACAGGCGGCTGAACATGAGCTGCCAGTCGATGTCGTGCCCGCGGCTGGAGCGCGAGAAGGAGATCGCGACGCGCCGGCCGCCGACCGTGGCGTAGCCCTGGACGGGGCCGTGGACGGTCTGGTCGAACTGCACCTCGCCCTGGCCGGCGATGGAGCCCACGTCGATGTGCTCCATGTCGCGGCACTCGCCCTTGTACAGGTACTTCGTGTCCGAGCCGTCGCAGAGCGTCTCGACGAACGTGTCGTTCGTGTCGGCGCCCGCCGAGGTCAGCGACCAGGCGAGGTCGGGGCCGCGGCCGATGAGGATGTTGCCGGGGCCGCCGGGGATCGCCGCGCCGCGCGCGTCGATGCCGGGGCCGTGGAGGTCCATCTCCAGCGTCAGGCCGGGGTAGAAGTAGCCGATCTGCGGGCCGCCGACCATGAGCGGGTGGCCCGTCGTCGAGTGCTGCCCGTCGACCATCAGGAAGTTCGACGTGTGCTTGTTGCCGAGCACGTCGAGGTTCTTCAGGTTCTTGGCCGTCGAGGCGTCCGGGGCGGTCGCGTCGAGCAGGCCGTTGCCGCTCGTCTCGCCATTC
>CAXUES010000119.1:0-8377 GCA_964250185.1 uncultured Solirubrobacteraceae bacterium
GGCCCCTGGCCGCAGTTCCCCGCCGACCTGACCTCGATCGCGGTGGCGCTGGCCACGCAGTCGCGCGGGCAGGTGCTCATCCACGAGTGGATGTTCGAGTCGCGGCTGTTCTTCTGCGACAAGCTCGTCTCGATGGGGGCGCAGATCCACATCTCCGACCCGCACCGCGCGCTGGTCATGGGCCCGGCGCCCCTGCGCGGCGCGCGCGTGTCGTCTCCTGACATCCGCGCGGGCATGGCGGTGCTGCTGGCGGCGCTGTGCGCCGAGGGCCGGACGGAGATCGCCGAGATCCACCAGATCGACCGCGGGTACGAGCGCATCGACGAGCGCCTGCGCGACCTCGGCGCCCGCATCGAGCGCGTGGCCACCGACGCGCTCGCGGCTCCGGCCTGACGAGCGGCGGGCGGGCGGGCGTCGTCCGCGCCCGGCCGGGTCCTAGCCTGCACCCCCGTGGACCGGACCCCCGCCATGCACCCGATCCCGTCGGGCACGCGCGACGTGCTGCCCGACGAGATGGACGAGCTCCGCGCGCTGACCGACGTCATGCGCCGCGCCTTCGCCGAGCACGGCTTCGGGGAGGTGCACACGCCGGCCATCGAGTACGAGACGCCGGTCGGGCGCCTGGACGGCGGCGCGGGCGTCTACCGCCTCTTCGACGACCACGGCGCGGTCATGCGCCTGCGCTCGGACCTCACCGTGCCGATCGCCCGCGTGGCCGCCACGCGCTACGTCGGCGTCGAGCCGCCGCTGCGCTTCTGCGCCTTCGCCCACGTCTGGCGCGGGGTGCGCCCGCACCGCGGCCAGATGCGCGAGGAGCTGCAGGCGGGCTGCGAGCTCATCGGCGCCCCGGCGCCCGGCGGCACCGCCGAGGTGCTCACCGTGCTCACGCGCGTCCTGGACGCCGTCGGCCTGCGCGACTACCGCATCGCCCTGGGCGACGCCGAGCTGCACCCGCGCCTCTACGACGCCCTCGACGTGCCCGCCGAGCGGCGCGCGGAGCTGTCGCGGGCGCTCGTCCGGCGCGACCTGGTGGCGCTGGACCGCGCCGCCGACGGCCTGGATGCGCTCGTGCGCGACGTGCCCGGCCGGCGTGGCGGCGTGGAGGTCCTGGAGGGCGTGCCGGGCGGCGAGGGCCTGGCCGACGTGCACGCGGCGCTCGACGAGGAGGTCGCCGCGCGGGTGATCTTCGACCTGGGCCTCGCCCGGGACCCCGACTACTACACGGGCGCGATCTTCGAGGTGCTCTCCCCGGCGCTCGGCACGCCGATCGGCGGGGGCGGGCGCTACGACGACCTCCTCGGCCGCCTGGGCCGCCCGCTGCCCGCGGTCGGCTTCTCGCTCGGGCTGGACGCCGTCCACGGCGCGCTCGCCGCCGAGGAGCTCGCCACCGACGTGGTCGCGGCGCCCTGATGCCCGCGCTGACCATCGCCGTGCCGCGCGGCGCGCTGCTCTCCGGGACCCTCGACCTGCTCGACGGCCTGGGCCTGGACACCGCCGAGGTGCGCGCCAACGACCGCAAGCTCCTCTTCGCCGACGTGGGGATCGTGACCATGCGGCCCTCCGACGTGCCGACCTACGTCGAGGCGGGCGCGGCGGACATCGGGATCACCGGCAAGGACGTGCTCGCCGAGCAGGACGAGCGCGACGTCTACGAGCTGCTGGACCTGGGCTACGGCCGCTGCCGGATGATCGTCGCCACCCAGGGCGGCGACGACCCGATGGAGCTCGCGCTCAAGCGCCTGGGCGTGGTGCGCGTGGCCACGAAGTACCCCCGGATCGCCGCGGCGCACTTCGAGGCGACCGGCCGCCAGGCCGAGATCGTGGAGGTCAAGGGCTCGGTGGAGCTCGCGCCGCTCACCGGCCTGGTCGAGGGGATCGTCGACCTCACCGCGACGGGGACCACCCTGCGCGAGAACGGGCTCATCGAGCGCGAGCACGTCATGGAGGCGACGGCGCGGCTCATCGCCAACCCGGTCTCCCACAAGCTCAAGGCCGCCGCCATCGACGACGTGGTGGGACGCTTGCGTGCGGCTTGAGGCCCGCCACGCGCCCGACGCCGGGGCGCTGCGCGCGCTCGTCGCGCAGGAGGCCCACGTCGCCGGCGCCGTCGCGGCGATCGTCGAGGACGTCCGCACGGGCGGCGACGCCGCGCTGGCGGGCTACGTCGAGCGCTTCGACGCGACGGGCGGGGCGCCGGTGCGCGTGTCGGAGGAGGAGCTCGACGACGCCCTCGCCGCGCTGGACGCCGACGTGCGCCGGGGGCTGGAGGTCGCCATCGCCAACGTCGGCGCGGTGGCCGCCGCCGGCCTGGGCGAGCCGACCGAGGTGCGCCTGCCCGAGGGGCACACCGTCACGCTGCGCGAGGTCCCGGTGCGCCGCGCGGCCGTCTACGCCCCGGGCGGGCGCAACCCGTACCCGAGCACTGTGGTGATGGGCGCGATCACCGCGCGGGTCGCGGGCGTCGAGGACGTCGTGGTGTGCGCCCCGGGCGCGCACCCGGTGATCCTCGCGGCCTGCCGGCTGTGCGGGGTGGACGAGGTCCTGCGGATGGGCGGGGCGCACGCCGTCGCCGCGCTGGCCCACGGCACGGAGACGATCGCCCGGGCCGACGTCATCGCCGGCCCCGGCTCCCCCTGGGTGCAGGAGGCCAAGCTGCAGTGCTCCGGCGTGGTCGGGGTGGACGGCTTCTTCGGGCCCTCCGACGTCCTGGTGGTCGCCGGCGCCGACGCGCGCGCGGACTGGGTCGCCGCCGACCTGCTCGCCCAGGCCGAGCACGGCGAGGGCGCCATGTCGCTGCTGGTCTCCGATGACGTCGCGCTGCTCGACGCGGTCGAGCCGGTCCTGCGCGCGGCGCCCGACACGGGCGCGGTCGCCGCGACCGTCCTCGTGGGCTCCCCGGAGGAGGCGCTCGCGCTCACCGACGCCTTCGCTCCCGAGCACCTCGAGCTCGTGGGGGAGGCGATGGAGACGCTGGCGCCCCGCGTGCGCAGCGCGGGGTGCATGTTCGTCGGCCCCGAGGGCGGCACCGCCTTCGGCGACTACGTGGCGGGGTCCAACCACTCCCTGCCGACCGGCGGGGCCGCCCGCTACGCGTCGACGCTGAACGTCCGCCACTTCCGCCGGCGCATGAGCGAGGTGCGGATCGGGGCCGGCGCCGGTCCGCTGGCGCGCGCCGGGGCGCCGATCGCGCGGGCCGAGGGGTTCCTCGAGCATGCGGCGTCCATGGAGATGCGCGAAGGTGGTGCGACGTGAGCCGTCATGCGCGCATCGAACGCTCCACCGCCGAGACGCAGGTCGTCCTCGAGCTCGACCTCGACGGGACGGGCGCGGGCGCCCGCGCGACCGGCGTGGGCTTCTTCGACCACATGCTCGACCTGCTGGCCCGCCACGGCCGGCTCGACCTCGACGTGCGGGTGACCGGCGACCTGCAGACGGGCGGCCACCACACGGTGGAGGACACCGGCCTGGCGCTGGGCCGCGCGCTGGACGAGGCGCTCGGCGACCGCCGCGGCATCACCCGCTACGGCCACGCGGTCGTCCCGATGGACGAGGTGCGCGCCGCGTGCACGCTGGACCTCTCGGGCCGGCCCCTGCTCGTCTGGGAGGCACCCCTGCCGCCCGGCGCCACCGGCACCTTCGACCACGAGCTGGCCGAGGAGCTCTTCCGGGCGATCAGCTCGGCGGCCCGGATGACGCTGCACCTCGAGCTCCAGGCGGGCACGAACGCCCACCACATGATCGAAGGGCTGTTCAAGGCCTTCGCCCGCGCGCTGCGCGACGCCGTGGCCATCGACCCGGCCGAGACGGGCATCCCGTCGACCAAGGGCACGCTGACCGAGTGAGCGCCGCTCCCCTCATCGCGGTCGTGGACTACGGCATGGGCAACCGCCGCTCGGTCGAGAAGGCGCTCGTGCGCATCGGTGCCCAGGTCGAGCGCACCGCCGACCACGACCGGCTGCTCGCCGCGGACGGCCTGCTGCTGCCCGGCGTCGGCGCGGTGCCGGCCGCGATGCGGGCGATCCGCGAGCTCGATCTCGACGGCCTGCTGCGCGAGCGCGCGGCCGCCGGGACCCCGCTGCTGGGCGCCTGCATGGGCATGCAGCTGCTCTTCGACGGCTCGGAGGAGCACGGAGGCTCGGAGGCGCTGGGGATCATCCCCGGCACCGTCCGCCGGCTGCGCGCCCCCGGGCGCGTGCTGCCGCACATGGGCTGGAGCGAGGTCCGCTGGACCAAGCCGTCGCCGCTGACCGAGGGGCTGCCCGACCCCACGGCCCTCTACCACGTCCACACCTACGCCTGCCACCCCTCCGACGAGGACGTCGTCCTCGGCTGGGCGGAGCACGGCGAGCGCTTCGCGAGCGTCGTGGGGCAGGGGACGACCTTCGGGGCGCAGTCGCATCCCGAGAAGTCCTCCACCCACGGCCTGGCCCTGCTCAAGAACTTCGCCCGCCTCTGCGCGCGCGTCAAGGAGACCTCCCCCGCGTGATCCTCTACCCCGCCATCGACATCTACCAGGGCAAGGCGGTCCGCCTGGTCAAGGGGGACTTCGACGAGCAGACCGTCTACGACGACTCGCCGCTGGAGGCCGCCCGCGCCTGGGTCGAGGCCGGGGCGCGGTTCCTGCACGTCGTCGACCTCGACGGGGCCAAGAACGGCACGCCGCAGAACCTGCACCACATCGAGCAGATCACCCAGGAGCTGTCGGTGCCCGTGCAGTGCGGCGGCGGCCTGCGGACCCTCGGCGCGGTGCGCGACGCGCTGCGCGCCGGCGCCGAGCGCGTGATCCTGGGGACCGCCGCGTTCACCGACATGGACTTCCTCGACGACGTGCTCGGGGCCTTCCGCGAGCGCATCATCGTCTCGGTGGACACCCGCGGTGGGATGGTCTCCTCCTCGGGCTGGCAGGAGACGACGCAGATGCCCGCGGAGTCGGTCATCGAGCGCCTGCAGACCCGGGGCGTGCGGTCCTTCATCTACACCAACGTGGACAAGGACGGGATGCTCGAGGGCCCCGACCTCGAGGAGGTCAAGCGGATCGCCGCCGCCGTGCGCGGGCGCTTCCTCTACTCGGGCGGCATCGGCCAGCTCGACGACCTCAAGGCGCTCGCCGGGCTGCGCCAGGTGAACCTGGGCGGCGTGGTGGTCGGCAAGGCGCTCTACGAGAAGCGCTTCACGATCGCCGAGGGGCAGGCGGCGCTGGAGCCGCGCCGGGGCACGGAGGACACCGCCGCCTTCTACCCCGTGTACGACTCATCAAGAGATTGATCAGCCACGTCGTGGCTGTCCTGCCAGGGGGCGAGTGACGGTGGCTGACCTGAAGCGCGTGATCCCCTGCCTGGACGTGGCGGGGGGACGCGTGGTGAAGGGGACGAACTTCCTCGATCTGCGCGACGCGGGCGATCCCGTCGAGCTCGCGGAGCGCTACGACGCCGCGGGCGCCGACGAGCTCGTGTTCCTCGACATCGGCGCGACGCACGAGGGCCGCGACACGATCGTCGACCTCGCGCGGCGCACCGCCGACAACGTCTTCATCCCGTTCACGATCGGCGGGGGGATCCGCTCGGTGGCCGACGCGCAGGCGGTCCTGGACGCGGGCGCCGACAAGGTCTCGGTGAACTCCGCGGCGGTCCGGCGGCCCGAGCTCATCGGCGAGCTCGCCGACCGCTTCGGCTCGCAGTGCGTCGTGCTCGCCGTGGACGCCAAGCGGCGCGCCGACGGCGGCGCCGAGCCGGGCTGGGAGGTCTTCGTCGCGGGCGGGCGCACCCCGACGGGCCTGGACGCCGTCGCCTGGATCGAGGAGTGCGTGCAGCGCGGGGCCGGCGAGATCCTGCTGACCAGCATGGACCGCGACGGCACCAAGGACGGCTACGACCTCGAGCTGACCCGCGCGGTCGCCTCGACCGTCGGGGTGCCGGTCATCGCCTCGGGCGGCGCGGGCCACCTCGACCACCTCGCCGAGGCGCTGCGCGCCGGGGCCGACGCGGCGCTCGTCGCGTCGCTGTTCCACTTCGGCCAGCACACCGTGGGGGAGGCCAAGGAGGCCATCCTGGCGGCGGGCGTGCCGGTGCGCCCCATCGCCGCCTAGCGGCGACGCACGCGGCAGATCGTCCGGCCGTCGCTCGAGCGCTTCAGGCACACGAGCGGCGCGGGGCGGCGGCAGGTGCGCTTCCCGTTCGCGCCCTTGACGCAGACCCGCGCCCCCGACCGCCGCAGCGCGTTGCGCCGGCGCACCGCGCGCCGGCGCGCGGCGACGCGACGCGCGAGCGCCCGCCGCTCGGCGCGGCGCTCGCGGGCCACGCGGCGGCCGACCGCGCGGCGGCGCGCCGCGCGCACCACCGCGGAGTCGGCCGGCGGGCGGCCGTCGAGGCCGTAGAGCGTCGTGAAGCCGACGAGGAAGATCCCGCGGCCGTTGGAGACCACCGGGGTGAAGCCGCCGCGCCCGGTCCGCCAGACCGGCGCGCCCGTCCGAGCGCCCAGCGCGGTGGTGCGCTTCTCCAGCGTGGAGAAGAAGACGAGGTCGCCGACGACCGTGGCCGCGCCGGACACCCGTCCGCCGGCCGGCTCCTTCCAGCGCACCGCGCCCGTGCGGGCGTCCAGGGCGTAGAACGAGCGGTCGTAGGAGCCGACGTAGACCATGGGCCGGCCGCCGGGCACCTGCGCGACGGCGGCGCTGCCGTAGACGAAGCCGCCGGTCTTGGTCCGCCAGGCGAGCTTGCCGTCGCGGGTGGAGAACGAGTAGACGAACCCGTCGGTGTTGCCGATGTACACGCGGCCGTAGGCGATCGCCGGCGTCGCGTAGAACGTCCCGGAGCCCAGGCCGAAGCGCGCCCCCGAGGTCCCGACCTCCCAGAGCTGCCGTCCCGTGTCGGCGTCCAGCGCGTGGACCTTGCCCGCGTAGTCGGCGACGATGACCTTGCCGTCGGCGTAGGCCGGGGCGCCCTTCACCGCGCCGTCGGCCTTGTAGCGCCAGCGGGTGAAGCCGTCGGAGGCCCGGACGCCGTAGACCGTGCCGTCCTCGGTGCCGAAGATGACCGTGCCGTCGTGGACGAGCGGGGAGGACTCCGAGCGGCTGGGCAGCGGGCGCGACCAGCGGGTGCGCCCCGTGCTCGCCTGCGTCGCGATGATCCGCCCCGCCTTCACGCCCTTGCCGCGCTGCAGCAGCACGTCGAACAGCGTGTTGCCGGCGTAGGCCGGCGAGGACGCGGCGAGGTAGCCGAGCTTCGACTTCCAGCGCACGTCGCCCGACGCGCGGTCGATCGAGTACAGCGCCCCGTTGTTCTTGAGCAGGTAGAGCGAGCGCCCGATGACCAGCGGCGGGAACTCCAGCAGGATCGAGCCGCCGAGCTTCCAGCGCTCGGCGAACGGCGGCCGCAGCGGCTCTGCGAGCGGCAGGTACTTCGTGCGGGCGTCGTCGTAGCCGTAGGTCGGCCAGCGGAAGGCGTCGGCGGCGGAGCGCTCGGGTGCGCTGGGCGCCGTCGAGGTGAGCGTCGAGCCGCCCGCCGGGGTGGTCGGCGTGGGGACGTCGAAGGCGACGTCCGGGTTGGAGACGTCGCCGGGCTCGTTGGTCAGCAGGACCGCCGCCGCGGCTCCCGCCGCGAGCAGCGCGAGCACGAGGGCGACGACGACCCAGCGCAGGCGTCGGTGGGACCGCAACGCCCCGCAGCGTAGAGGAGCGCCCTCCCTCGGGGCAGCGGCTGCCAGCATGGGCGGCGTGCCACGCGCCGAAGCGGTCCTCGAGGGCCTGCGCTCCGTCCCCGGCGGTGCTGCGGTGCTCGCCCTGCTCGACGCCGAGCCGGGCGCCTGGCTCGTCGGCGGCGCCGTCCGGGACGGCCTGCTCGGCCGGGCGCCGCGCGAGCTCGACGTCGTCCTCGTCGGCACCGACCCCGCCGCGGCGGCCGCCCGCCTGGGCACCGTCGTCGACGGCTACGAGCGCTTCGGCACCGCCACCGTGCAGACCGGGGACGGCGGCCTCGTGGACCTCGTCGTCGCCCGCCGCGAGAGCTACCCGGAGCCCGGCGCGCTCCCCGACGTGGAGCCCGCGGGGCTCGAGGAGGACCTCGCCCGCCGCGACGTCACCGTGAACACCATCGCGGTGCGTCCGGGCGGGCTGCTGCAGGCGGTCCCCGGTGCCCTGGAGGACCTGGACGCACGCACGCTGCGCGTCCTGCACGACGGCTCCTTCCTCGACGACCCGACCCGGCTGTGGCGGATCGCCCGTTACGCCGCGCGGCTGGGCTTCGCCGTGGAGCCGCGCACCGCCGGGCTGGCCGCGGCGGCCGACCCGTGGACCGCCTCGGGGCCCCGCCACGGCGCCGAGCTCGCGCTGACGCTCGCCGAGGCCGAGCCGCGCGCGGCGCTGCGCGCGGTGCACGCCCTC
>CAXUES010000120.1:0-2461 GCA_964250185.1 uncultured Solirubrobacteraceae bacterium
AGGTAGTCGACGACGAGGTCGACGTCGGCCGCGGCGGCGCCCAGCTCGGCGGCGGTGGCCTCGGCGTCGTCGGTGAGCGCGACGGTGCGGTCGGCGCCCAGCGCCTCGAGCTCCGAGAGGCGCTCCCGGTTGCGCCCGGCGGCGATCACGGTGCCGGCGCCGAGGTGCTTGGCGATCTGGACGGCGAGCCGCCCGGCGTTCCCCGTGGCGCCGAGGACGAGCACGCTCTGGCCGGCCTGGAAGTCGATCCGCCGGCGCAGCGCGACCCAGGAGGACATCGCGGGGTTCATCGCGGCGGCGATCGCGGCCGGGTCGACACCGTCCGGCAGCACCGCGCACCGGCGCGGATCGACCAGCGTCCGCTCGGCCATGCTGCCCAGCAGGGTGTCGGGCAGCACGAAGTAGACGAGCCGGCCGTCGGCCCGGCGGCCGACGCCGTCGATGCCGGGGACGAGCGGCAGCTCCCCGGTGCTCTCGTAGTGGGTGCCGTCGGCCGTGGAGCGCACCCGGGGGTGCAGGGCGGCGGCGAGGACCTCGACGACCTCCTCGCCCTCGGAGGGCTGCGGGTCGGCGAAGGCCTCGTAGCGGGGCGGACGGGCGAAGGACCGGACGACGGCGGCGTGCATGGCGGGTGCTCCTTCCAGATGTTCGTGTCACGAACCATTGAAGTTCGTCCCACCAACTACGTCAACGTCCTCGGCGCCGAGCTGTCAGCGCGCGGACGGTGGTTCGTGGGACGAACCTCCTGTACGGTTGGGCGATGGCACCGGAGGTCGAGCCCCCGCCCGACCTCGTGGACGCGGTCGTGCAGCTCTCCTTCGAGGTCCAGGCCGTGGTCGCCCGCGCCGGCGACGAGGTCGGCCTGTCGCTCACGCAGGTGCGCCTGCTGGGCATCCTCCGCGACCGCACGCCGGGCGTCGTGGAGCTCGGCCGCGCACTGGTGCTGGAGAAGTCGAGCGTGAGCGGGCTGATCGACCGGGCCGCGCGGCGCGACCTGGTCGAGCGCGCGCCCGACGCGGACGACGGCCGCGGCGTCCGCGTCGCGCTGACCGAGCACGGACGCGAGGTCGCCGCGACGCTCACCGAGCGCGTCAGGGCCGACGTCGTGGCACGCCTCGACGGGCTCACCGCCCGCGAGCGCGCGCAGCTCGCCCGGCTCGCCGACCGTGCGCTCACCCGCTGACGCGCAGCTCCATGCTGATCTGGTCGGCGTCCACGATGCGCAGGGCCGCGGTGAGCGCCGCGGAGTCGAAGCGGCCGTCGTCGCGCGCGTCGAGCAGCACCCGGCGCTGCTCCTCCAGCCGCGCGAGCGCGTCGGCGCGGCGATCGCCCGTCTCCTCCACCTGCGAGGCCGCCGTGCGCATGAGCCCGACCAGCGCCTCGCGCTCCCGCCGCTCCGCCTCGGGGTCGGAGGCCGACGGGCCGAGGCGCCGTACGAGGGCGGGGAGCGTCGCGCCCTGCAGCGCCAGCGACCCGACCGCGACCAGGAAGGCGACGAGCACGAGCAGTGAGCGCTGCGGGGCGTCCTCGGGCAGCGTCTGCGCGGCGGCGACCGTCACGGCGCCGCGCATCCCCGCCCACACGATGAGGACGCCGTCGCGCCGGCCGACGGGCCGCGCCAGCAGGTGGTCGATGTCGGCCATGAGGCGCTGCACGCGGGTCCGCCACCGTTCGACCTGGCGCGCGGTCCGCGGCCGGGGGCCCCGGCTGCTGCGCCCCGTCAACCGCTCCGCCAGCGCGGCGGGGTCGTCGGCGAGCGCGTCCATGTCGGCCACGCGCTCCTTGATCGAGGCGCCCCGCCGCGCCTGCGCTCCCAGCAGCGCGACGAGCGGCGTGACGTAGGCGGCGCGGATGAGGATCGTCCCGGCCAGTCCGGCGAGCGCGATGAGCACCGCCCCGCCGACGCCGGTCGCCTCCCCCGACACGTCGCCGATGATCGCCGACAGCTCGAGGCCCAGGAGGAGGAAGACGCCGCCTTCGAGGACGAGCTCGATCGTCCGCCAGTTCTGGCTGTCGGAGAGGCGCTGCTGCGGCGAGAGCGACTCGGCCGCGTGGCGGCCCGTGGCCAGCCCGGCGGTCACCGCGGCGACGAGGCCCGACGCGCCGAGCGCCTCCGCCGGCACCGACGCGAGGAAGGGCACCGTGAAGGAGATCGCCGTGTTGACCGCCGCGTCGGGGACCCGGGCGCGCAGGGCGACGTTCGCGTGCCCCACGACGAACCCGATGACCGCGGCGACGACGACCGCGAAGGCGAAGTCGCCGAGCGCGCCGCCGAGCGACACCGACGCGCCCGCGCCCGCCACGGCCGTGCGCAGCACGACCAGCGCCGTGGCGTCGTTGAGCAGGCTCTCGCCCTCCAGCATCGTCACGACCCGCGACGAGACCCCGAGCCGCTTGACGATCGAGGTGGCCACCGCGTCGGTCGGGCTGATGACCGCCCCGAGCGCCACGCCCCAGCCGA
>CAXUES010000120.1:2471-8274 GCA_964250185.1 uncultured Solirubrobacteraceae bacterium
GATGGGTTCCCGCTTTCGCGGGAATGACGGTCGGGGGACGGGACGACTCCTGCGCGACCGCCGGGATGACGGAGTGGGGGGTCGGCGACGCTCGACCTTGCCTCCCCGCCGCCGCCCCGGCATAGCCACCGGCTGCCACGCCCCAGCCGAAGGACAGGCCCGGGACGATCGCGCTGAGCAGCAGGCCGAGCAGGAGCGCGCTCAGGACCACGAGCACGACCGACAGCCCGCTGATCGCGCCGAACTCGCGGCGCAGGTCCATGGCCGGCATGGAGACGGCCGCGGAGTGCAGCAGCGGCGGCAGGACCCCGATCAGGATCCACTCCGGCTCGACCTCGATGTCCGGCACGAACGGCAGGACGCTGACGAGCGTGCCGACCGCGACGAGCACGAGCGGCGCGGCGACGCCGAGGCGCGGGGCCAGCGTCGACGCCGCGGCGATGACCAGGACGGCGGCCGCGACGAGGATGAGGCCCGCTTCCACCGACATGCTCAGCTGGCCTGGCCCCCCTCGAGCCGGGCGATCGCCGCTTCGATCTGGTCCCGGGCCTCGTCCGGGGTGACCGCCACGAGCACGTCCGATCCCGAGGCGGCGCCCCAGGGCACCAGGACGTCGAACGCGACGTCGCGCAGCGTCCGCAGGCTCTCGACGTAGGTGGCCCGGGCTCCCGGATCGAGCAGGACGGCCGCCCACCGGCCGGCCTCGAGCCACAGCGTGTCGCCGCAGAAGAGGTACCGGTGGGCGCCGCCGTCCCACAGGAAGGCGGTGGCGCCGGGTGTGTGGCCCGGGGTGGGGATGGCCTCGAGGTCCTCGCCGAGGCGCTCGGCTCCGGTCAGGGTCCGGGCGACGGGCATCCGGCGCGCGGTCGCGGCCCGGTCGTGCTCGTGGACGAGGACCGCCGCGCCGATGGCCTGGGGCCCGAACATCGCCTCGTGCTCGTGGCTGATGAGCTGCGTGAGCACCTCGCCGTGGCCGCGGATCTCCTCCACGGCGTCGGTGAGGCCGGGCGCGTTGTAGATGACGACGTTGCCGCCCGGGCGCTCGAGCAGGAAGGCCCGGGCGACCAGGTCGTCGGCGAAGGGCAGCGGCACGGGCGCCGTGGCGAACAGGCCCTCGCCGATCTCCTCGAGCTGCGGGGGAGCCATGCGCCCGACGGTACGCGATCCCGGCGCCGGTGATCGGGTCGCCCCGGGTAGCCCGGCCCCATGATCCGCAACCTGCTCAACGAGACCGTCCGCCTCCTCGACGACGACCGCGAGGTCGCCACGACCTTCGAGCCCGACGAGCAGAGCCTGCGGCTGGAGCGCACCGCGGGCGACGTCGACGGCCACCCGCTCGCCGACGACCACCTCGACGCCCTGCCCGAGCGCGAGGAGGGCACGTGGTTCATCGTCCCGGGCGGCCTGGTCGCCGCCCGCGACGACCTCGTGACCCCGCTGGTCGACGGCACCGAGGAGCGCCGCGACGGCCGCGTCCACGCGGTCACCGCGCTCACCCGCGTGCGCTTGGGCTGACGGCCCGGGTCGCGGTCACTCCAGCGAGTACCCCACGCCGCGGGCCGTGCGCAGGCGCTGCCCGGCGTCGACCGCGCTGAGCTTGCGGCGGATGCGCGTCATGTAGGCGTCGAGCGTGTTGGCGTTGACGATGGCGCCGTCGGGCCACGCGGCGGCGGCGAGCGACGCGCGCCGCACCACCTCGCCCGGACGGGCCGCCAGCGCGGCGAGCAGCCGGAACTCGGTGGGGGTCAGCGGCACGACGGTGCTCCCGCGGCGCACGGCGTGCGCGGCGGGGTCGAAGTGCAGCGCGCCGTCGTCGGCCTCCCCGCCCGGCGCCGCCGGCGCGCCACGCCGGACGAGGGCCTGCACGCGGACGAGCAGCTCGGGGAGCGCGAAGGGCTTGGTGAGGTAGTCGTCGCCCCCGGCGTGGAAGCCGCTGAGGCGGTCGGTGAGCGCGTCACGCGCGGTGAGGAACAGCACCGGGGTCGTCACGCCACGGGCGCGCAGCGCCTGGCAGACGTCGCGGCCGTCGGCGTCGGGGAGGCCGACGTCCAGCACGAGGGCGGCGGGGGCGCTGGAGGTGAAGGCGCGGATCGCGTCGGCGCCCGTCGCGGTCGCGCGCACGTCGTAGCCCGCGCGCCGCAGGGCGGTCGCGACGATCGAGCGCAGCTCGTCGTCGTCCTCGCACAGGCCGATCGTCACGTCGCCCCCGGACATCACGGCGGAGCCTAGGATCCCGCGGGCCGTGATGCGCCCGTGAGCTTCCGCCTGCGCCTGCTGGTGACGTCGCTGACGACGCTCGCCGTGGGACTCGGCGCGCTGCTCGTGCTCGGCAACGTCCTGCTGGACCGGCAGGTGACGGCGCAGGCCTCCGAGGTGCTCCACGAGCGCGCGCAGGCGGAGATCGCCACGCTGCAGCCCACCCGCACCGGTGTCCGCGTCCGCGAGGTCGTCAACGACGCGGCGCTGGACCGCCAGGCCTGGGTCTTCCAGGACGGCCGGGCGCTCGAGCAGCCCGAGGGCGCCTCGCCGCGCACCGATGCCGTCGCCCAGCGGCTCGCGACGGGCCGCCTGCCCGCCGACGCCGAGCCGATCGACGACCTGCGCCTGCACGCCGAGCGCGTCGCGACCTCGGGCGCCGCGGCGTCGGCGGCGGTCGTCGTGAGCCTCTCGACGGCGTCGTTGGAACGCCTGCAGGAGGTCGTGCTGGTCGGGTCGGCGGTCCTGGCGCTGCTCGTCCTGGCGGCCGGGGCGATCGCGATCCTCAGGGCGGTCGACGGCGCGCTCGCCCCCGTCGCGCTCATGACCGAGCAGGCCCGCAGCTGGGGCGCCGAGGACCTCGACCGGCGCTTCGCGCTCGGGGCGCCCACCGACGAGCTGACGAGCCTCGCCGCGACGCTGGACGGGCTGCTCGCCCGGATCGCGGGCGCCCGCCGCCGCGAGCAGCGCCTCGCGGCGGAGATCGCCCACGAGCTGCGCACGCCGCTGGCCGGGATCCGCGGACGCGCCGAGCTGGCCCTCGGCGACCCCGACCAGCCCGAGGCGGCGCGCCCCGCGTTCGCCGCGATCGTCCAGCAGGCCGAGCGGCTCTCCGGCTCCATCGACGCGCTCCTGGCCGCTGCGCGGCGCGAGCTCGATCCGACGGCGGACGCCGTCGACGTGCGCGACGTCCTCGCCGACCTCGACGGCGACCTCCCGATCGACGGCCCCGCGGACGTGCCCCACGTCGAGGGCGACGCCGAGGTCGTCCGCAGGGCGCTCTCGCCGCTGCTGGAGAACGCCCGCCGGCACACCCGCACGATGCCGCGGGCGCAGCTGGAGGTGCGCGACGGCGCCGTCCGGGTCGTCGTCGCCGACGACGGCGACGGGCTGGGCCACGGCGATCCCGAGCGGCTCTTCGATCCCGGCGTGAGCACGAGCGGCGGCGCGGGCCTCGGGCTGCCGCTGGCCCGCCGCCTGGCCCGCTCCTGCGGGGGCGACGTCACGGCCGAGCGCGACCCTGCCGGCGGGCGGTTCGTCCTGACGCTGCCCGCGGCGTTCAGGAGATCGCCAGGTGCCCAGGAGCACCCTGCGGACCATGAGCGCCACCGCGACGACCCGGCCGCCGCACCTGATCGCGAGGAGGGTGCTCAACAAGGTCCCTGAGGTGACCCTGGCCTTCTGGGTCATCAAGGTCCTGTGCACCACGGTGGGCGAGACGGCCGCCGACGACCTCAACGACAGCCTCGGCCTCGGGCTGACCAACACGACCTACGTCACCGGCGCGCTGCTGGCCGTCCTGCTGCTCGCGCAGTTCACCACCACGCGGTACCGGCCGCCGCTGTACTGGTCGGTCGTGGTGGTCATCAGCGTCTTCGGCACGCTCATCACCGACGACCTCACCGACGGCCGCGACGTGCCGTTGACGACCACCACGCCGATCTTCGCGGTGCTCCTCACCGTCGTGTTCGCGACCTGGTGGGGCGTGGAGCGGACGCTGTCCATCCACTCGATCACCACGACGCGCCGCGAGGCCTTCTACTGGCTGACGATCCTGTTCACCTTCGCGCTGGGCACCGCCGCGGGCGACCTGCTCTCCGAGCAGCTCAGCCTGGGCTACGCCATCTCGATCGGGGTCTTCGCCGCCGCCATCGCGCTCGTCTGCGTCGGGCGCTGGGGCCTGCGCCTCGACCCGGTGCTCACGTTGTGGGCCGCCTACGTCCTGACCAGGCCGCTCGGCGCCTCCATCGGCGACTTCATGAGCCAGCACGACCGGCAGTTCGGGGGCCTCGGCCTCGGGACCACCGGGACGAGCGCCATCTTCCTGGCCTGCATCCTCGCCCTGGTGACCTACCTGGCGGTCACCGGGCGCGACCAGACGCCGCCGGAGCTCGCCGGCGTCGTGCGCCTGACGGCAACCTGAACACCCCTGATCGGGCGGCGCACGCGCCGGCAGCACCGGGGAGGATCGACGGCATGCGTTCGCTCCTCGCCGCGGAACGACCAGGGCCCGTGGCCCTCGTCGTCCTCGCCCTCGCCGCCGTCGCCGTGCTGATCGGCGGCTACTACCACGCCCGCCTGTTCCACCGCGGCTACGCGGAGGTGGAGGTCGTCGGCCCGCTCTTCCTCCTCAACGGCATCGCCTCCCTCGCGGTGGTCCTGCTGCTGCTCGTCGACCGCGTGAGGCTGTTCGTGCTCGGCTCGCTGGCCGTCAGCCTCGGATCGCTCATCTCCATCGTCATCTCCCACTCCTCGAGCTTCTTCGGCTTCGCGGAGGGCTCCTACGACAGCTCCGCGACGATCATCGTCGTGGCGGAGATCGCCGCGACGGTGCTGACGCTCATCGGCGGCGCGCTCGTCCTGCGACGGCCGGCCGCCGTCGCAGGATCGCGGGCGGTGACGGCATGAAGCCCGTGCGCATCGTGCTGGCCGCCATCGTGGTGGTCGTGATGGGGATCGCCATCGTCGGCGTCGCCCAGGGCCAGAACGAGTTCCAGGGCCAGCCCGAGCCCACCGCGGCGCAGGTCGCGACCTCCAAGCGGCAGATCGCGGCCGACCCCGACGCGGTGGCCGGCAAGCGGGTCTTCGCCGAGGAGGGCTGCAACCGCTGCCACGCCCTGGCCGCCACGGGCGCCAAGGGCAAGCTCGGCCCGCGGATGGACTCCATCCCGGACGAGGCCCAGGAGGACGCGCAGTACATCGCGCGGTCCAAGCGCGAGGACAGCAACATCATGCCCCGCGACTACGGCACGCGGATGAGCGCGACCGAGCTCAAGCAGGTCTCCGAGCTCATCCACGCGGCGTACATCAAGGGCTCCGGCGACTGAGCGGGACCTAGGTGGCGTCCAGGACGCCTGACGCCACCAGCACCAGCAGGACCACCCCGAGCACCACGCGGTAGGCGATGAACACGGCGTAGTCGTGCTGCGCGATGAAGCGCAGCAGCCAGCCGACGGCGACGTAGGCGACCCCGAAGGAGACGACGGTCGCGATGATCGTCGGGCCCCAGCCCACGCCGCTGGAGATGTCGCCCGCCTTGGTGGCGATCTGCAGCAGGCCCGCCGCGGTGAGCGCGGGCACCGAGAGGAAGAACGACAGCCGCGTGACGGCCACCCGATCGAGGCCGCGCAGCAGCCCGGCGGACATCGTCGCGCCCGAGCGCGAGACGCCGGGGACGAGCGCGAGGCACTGGGCGATGCCGATGATGAGCGTGTCCCGCCAGGTGGTCGATGCCTCCCCGCGCTCCTGCGTGGCGTGCATGTCGGCGTAGGCCATCACCGCGCTCCACAGGATGAGCGCGAAGCCGACGAACCACAGCGAGCGCAGC
>CAXUES010000121.1:0-1727 GCA_964250185.1 uncultured Solirubrobacteraceae bacterium
GAGGGCCGCGTGCGCGACCCCCAGCGCCGGCAGTACGTCGAGGAGCACCTCGCCGCGGTGCGCCGCGCGGCGGCGGCGGGCGCCGACGTGCGCCGCTACTGCCTGTGGTCCCTGCTGGACAACTTCGAGTGGGAGCACGGCTACGACATGCGCTTCGGCATCGTCCACGTCGACTACGACACGCTCGTGCGGACTCCGAAGGACTCCGCGCGCTGGTACGCAGAGCACATCCGCGAGCACCGGGCGCCCTCCGCTCCCGGGGGAGGCAGCTGATCATGGCCAGCATCACCCTGCAGGGCGTCGGCAAGCAGTACCCCGACGGCACCCACGCGGTGCGCGACCTCGACCTCGACGTGCGCGACGGGGAGGTGGTCGTCCTCGTCGGGCCGTCGGGCTCGGGCAAGTCGACGGCGCTGCGGATGGTCGCGGGCCTGGAGGACGCGACTTCCGGGACGATCTCCATCGACGACGAGCCGGTCAACGACGTGGAGCCCAAGGACCGCGACCTGGCCATGGTCTTCCAGTCCTACGCGCTGTACCCGCACATGAGCGTCGAGGAGAACATGGGCTTCGCGCTGAAGATGCAGGGCCTCAGGCGCGCGGAGGTCGGCCGGCGGGTCGCCGACGTGGCCGGCCTGCTCGGCCTGGAGGCGCTGCTCGCGCGGCGGCCCAAGCAGCTCTCGGGCGGCCAGCGCCAGCGCGTCGCGCTCGGCCGGGCGATCGTGCGCCAGCCGCGCGCGTTCCTCATGGACGAGCCGCTGTCCAACCTCGACGCCAAGCTCCGGGTGGAGATGCGCGCGTACCTGGCGACGCTCCACAAGGAGCTCGGGACCACGACCGTCTACGTGACGCACGACCAGACGGAGGCGATGACGATGGGCGACCGGGTCGCGGTGCTCCGCGACGGCGACCTCGTCCAGTTCGACACGCCCGGGCGCCTGTACGACGCCCCCGCCGACGAGTTCGTGGCGGCGTTCATCGGCTCGCCCGCGATGAACCTGGTCCGCACCCACGCGACGCCGCTCCCGGACGGCGGGATGGAGCTCGCAGTCGGCGCCTCCACGCTCCGGCTGGAGGCCGACGCGCTCGCCGCGCGTCCGGCGGTGGCCGAGCTCGCCCGGCGCGGGGGGGAGGTCGTGGTCGGCATCCGGCCCGAGGCGCTCGAGCCCGCCGGACCGGAGGCGGGCGACCGTCCGGTGCTGCGCCTGGAGGTGCTGCTGCGCGAGGCGCTCGGCGCCGACGTGCTCGTGCACCTGGCGGTCGACGGGCCCGTCGACCGGCCGGGGATCGCGGGTGGGTCGGCGGTGCCGGGGACCGCGCGGATCACCGCGCGGCTGTCGCCCTCGGTGCGCGCGGAGCCCGGCGACGTGCTGACGCTCACGGTCGCCCCGGAGCGCCTGCGGTTCTTCGACGCGGGCACGGGGGCGCGGCTGGACTGACCCCGGGGCCGTGGGGTCAGCGCTCGCCCGGGAGCTCGTCGGCCAGCTCGCGCAGGTCGTCGACGACCAGGTCGAAGTCCCCGTCCTCGCGGTCGGCGCCGGGCCGCGCGACGAAGCACGTCCGGTAGCCGTGGGCGCCGGCGGCGCGCAGGTCCCAGGCGTGCGCGGCGACGAACAGCGTCCGCTCGGGCTCCAGGCCCAGCCGCTCGACGGGCTGGGCGTACATGCGGGCGTCGGGCTTGAACGCCCGGACCGCGTCGCCCGTGAGCACGCAGTGCCAGCGCAGCC
>CAXUES010000121.1:1760-6543 GCA_964250185.1 uncultured Solirubrobacteraceae bacterium
GTCAGGGCGACGAGCTCGTGCTCGCGGGCGAGCCGGTCGAGCGCCTCGGGCGCGTCGGGCCACGCCTGCAGGCGGTGGCCCACCGAGGCGAGCCGGTCGACCGCGTCGGGATCGAGGGCCGCGCGCTGCGAGCCCTCGAGCGCCGCCTCCAGCGAGCGGCGCCGCAGCGCGTCGTTCGACGCCCACGGGACCTCGCCCGCGACCACGCGGCGCACCTCGCGGCCCATGCCCGCCAGCCACGCGCGGGCGAGCCCGTCGGCCGCCTCGTCGTCCAGCCCGACGGCGGCGAGCTCCGCGCGGACGGCGTCCCGGGTGCTGCGGTCCTCGTCGACCACCGTCCCGAGGACGTCGAAGACCAGGGCGCTGACCGCGGGCGACATGCCCGGCACGATGCCAGGCGTCGTGCCGGGTCAGGCCTGGGACGTCGGCATGGCCCACAGCTCGGCGACCGACGAGCGGCGCGGGCGGGTGATCATGAAGGCGATGTCCTCGGCGATGTCCTCGGGCTGCAGCGGCTCGGGGATGTCGCGGGCGGCGACGGCGAGCTGCTCCTTGACCGCGTCGTTGTTGTGGGAGATCAGCTCGGTGGCCACGGCGCCGGGCTCCAGGACGCCGACCCGCACGTGGCGCTGGGTCACCTCCTGGCGGAGGGACTCGGTGAAGCCGTTGACGCCGAACTTGGTCATGGCGTAGGCGCCGAAGTCCGCCCAGGCGACGCGGCCGGCGATCGAGGACACGTTCACGATGTCGGCGACCCCGCGCACGTCGTCCTCGGCAGCGGTCAGCAGGTGCGGCAGCGCGGCGTGGGTCATGTACAGCAGGCCGTGCTGGTTGACGGCGATCATGCGCTCCCACTCGGCGGGGTCGGCGCCGACGACGGGGCCGAGGAGCATGAGGCCGGCGTTGTTGATGAGGATGTCCAGGCGGCCGAAGTGCTCGACGACCGTGGCGATCGCCCGGTCGGCCTGGGCGCGCTCGCTGATGTCGGCCGGGACGGCCAGGGCGGTCCCGCCGGCGGCCTCGACGTCCGCGACGAGCGCGTCGAGGCGGTCCCGGCGGCGGGCGACCAGGGCGACGGACGCGCCGAGCGCGGCGAGCTCCTTCGCGGTGGCCGCGCCGATGCCGCTGCTGGCTCCGGTGACGACGGCGACGGTCCCGGCGAGGTTGGCTGATGTGGTGGGCATGAGCTCAGGAGAGCACCGTCCGGAGGGGGCTGGGAGGCCCCCTCGGAGGGGGTACCGGCAGGGACTCCCAGGCCCCTCGGGCCGTGGTTACGCTCGGCCGGGTGGACGTCAAGGGCGAGACGCAGGAGTTCCTGACCTCCCGGCGCGGGAGGGTCACGCCCGAGCTCGCCGGCATCACGACGTACGGCGCCCGGCGGGTGCCCGGGCTGCGGCGCTCGGAGGTCGCGACCCTCGCCGGCGTGAGCGTGGAGTACTACACGCGCATCGAGCGCGGGAACCTCTCCGGGGTCTCCGACCAGGTGCTCGACGCGCTCGCCTCGGCGCTGCTCCTCGACGACGCCGAGCGCGCCCACCTCTTCGACCTCGCCCGCGCGGCCCAGCCCGCGTCGGCCACCCGGCGCCGGGCGCCCGCGAGGCCGCAGGTGCGCCCGAACGTGCAGTGGGTGGTGGACGCCATCACGGGAGCTGCGGCGTTCGTCAGCACCAGCAGCCAGGAGGCCGTCGCGGTGAACGCGCTCGCCGAGGCGCTCTTCTCGCCGCTGTACGCGAAGGCCGAGCGGCCGGTCAACCCCGTCCGCTTCCTCTTCCTCGACCCCGCGGCACGCGAGCTGTGGCGCGACTGGGAGCGGATCGCGGACGAGACGGTCGCGATGCTCCGCCAGGCCGCGGGCGTCACCCCGCACGACCGACGCCTCAGCGACCTCGTCGGCGAGCTCTCGATGCGCAGCGACGAGTTCCGGGTGCGCTGGGCCCGCCACGACGTGCGCTTCCACACCTCTGGCACCAAGCGGCTGGTGCACCCGGTCGTCGGTGAGCTCACGCTGCACTACGAACGCTTCGACGTCGCCGCCGACGGCCTGACGATGGTCACCTACACCGCCGAGCCCGGCTCCCGCTCCGCCGAGGGCCTCGCGCTGCTGGCCAGCTGGACGGCGACCCGCGACGCGCCCGCGGCGGGGGTGCCGCAGCTCCACGAGCCGTAGCGCGGCATGAGATGGTCGCGCCGATGCCTGAGCTCTCCTACGCCCACGGCGCCTCCGCGACCCCGCTGCTGCGCGAGACCATCGGCGCCTGCCTGACCCGGGTGGCGGCCGAGCACCCCGACCGCGAGGCGGTCGTCTCCTGCGAGCAGGGGCTGCGCCTGACCTACGCCGGACTCGACGCGGCCGTCGACGCCCTCGCGTCCGGCCTGCTCGCCCACGGCATCGCCAAGGGCGACCGGGTCGGCGTGTGGGCGCCGAACTGCGTCGAGTGGATGCTCGTCCAGTACGCGACCGCGAAGGTCGGCGCGATCCTCGTCAACGTCAACCCGGCCTACCGCACGCACGAGCTCGGCTACGTGCTCGGGCAGTCGGGGATGGCGCTGCTGCTCTGCGCACCCGCGTTCAAGGGCAGCGACTACCGCGCCATGGCGGCCGAGGTCGACGCGCCCGCGATCTTCTTCGGCGACGAGGCGTGGACCGCGCTGGCCGAGGCCCCGGTCGACGCCGCCGCGCTGGCGGCCCGCCTCGAGGGCCTGGGTCCCGACGACGCGATCAACATCCAGTACACGAGCGGCACGACCGGCGCCCCGAAGGGCGCGACGCTCTCGCACCACAACATCCTCAACAACGGCTTCTTCGTCGGGGAGCTCGTCTCCTACGGCGAGGCCGACCGCATCTGCGTGCCCGTGCCCTTCTACCACTGCTTCGGCATGGTGATGGGCAACCTCGCGGCCCTCTCCCACGGCGCGTGCGTCGTGATCCCGGCCGGCGGCTTCGACCCCACCGCCACGCTGCGCGCCGTCGCCGCCGAGCGCTGCACGTCGCTCTACGGCGTCCCGACGATGTTCATCGCGATGCTCGCCGACCCGACCTTCGGGGAGCACGACCTCACGTCGCTGCGCACGGGGATCATGGCCGGCTCGCCCTGCCCGACGGAGGTCATGAGGCGCGTGGTGGCCGAGATGCACATGAGCGAGGTGTCGATCGCCTACGGGATGACCGAGACGTCGCCGGTGTCGACGCAGACCCGCATCGACGATCCCCTCGAGCGGCGCGTCGGATCGATCGGCCGCGTCGGCCCGCACCTCGAGGTCCAGGTCATCGACGCGCTCACCGGGCTGGCCGTCCCGCGCGGCGAGACCGGCGAGCTGTGCACGCGCGGCTACTCGGTCATGAGCGGCTACTGGGGCGAGCCCGAGAGGACGGCCGAGGCCAAGGACGCCGCGGGCTGGATGCACACCGGCGACCTGGCGGTCATGGACGCCGAGGGCTACCTGAGCATCGTCGGCCGCTCGAAGGACATGGTCATCCGCGGCGGGGAGAACGTCTACCCGCGCGAGGTCGAGGAGCTCCTCTCCGCCCACCCCGACGTGATCGACGTGCAGGTCGTCGGCGTGCCCGACGAGCGCTACGGCGAGGAGCTCTGCGCGTGGTTGCAACTGCGTCCGGGCGCCACCGGGCTCGACGCCGCGGCCATCCGCGCCTTCTGCGCCGGCCGGGTCGCGCACTACAAGGTGCCCCGGTACGTCCTGTGCGTCGCGGAGTTCCCGCTCACGGTCACCGGCAAGGTCCGCAAGAACGTGATGCGCGAGGAGTCGGTCGCGCTCCTGGGGCTGGGCGCGGTCCGGTAGGCCGGCGGCCGTGAGCCCGGCTCGCGGCCCGGGACGGGGGATATCGTCCCGGCGATGTCCAGCTGCACCGGCCGGCCGGACGCGACGGCATGACCTCGGCCGACTGGCCCTCGCCGGGCGATCCGGTGAGCTCGGCGATCTACCGCCTCGCCCGCGCGCACCGCGCGCTGGGCAACCTGCTGCTGCGCGACCTCGGCCTGTTCACCGGGCAGGAGATCATGCTGCTGGAGATCGCCGCGCAGGGCACGACGACCCAGCGCGACGTCGTGCGGGCGATGATGCTCGACCACTCCACCGTGGCCAAGTCCCTGCGACGCCTGGAGACCGGCGGGCTCATCGCGCGACAGCCCTCCGCGGAGGACCGGCGGTCGATGGAGGTGCGCCTCACCGACGCGGGCCGCGACCTGCTCGAGCGCATCGAGGGGGCGTGGAGCGAGATGGAGCAGGCCACCGTGGCGGGCCTCGACGACCGCGAGCGGCAGGTCGTCGTGGAGCTCATGCGCCGCATGGAGGCCGACGTGGTGGCCCGCGTGGACGACGTGCGCGAGCGCTCGTCCGACGCCTCGCCCGAGAGGTAGGTGGCCGACCACACATCGTGGTACCGTCCCGATAGGTGGTCGGCCACACGATGTGGCGTGACCGCCTCGGAGCGCCCCGGCCGGGGGCGCGCACGCGACGATCGAGCGAGGTCCTGAGATGAAGGCAGTGCGGTTCCACGAGTTCGGCGATCCCGGCGTCCTGCGCCTCGAGGACGTCGACCAGCCCACCCCCGGCGACGGCGAGGTGCGCATCCGCGTCGCCGCGACGTCGTTCAACGGCGTGGACGCCAGCATCCGCGCCGGCGGCATGCAGGGCCCGATCCCGGTCGTGCTGCCGCACGTCCCCGGCATCGACGTCGCCGGGACGGTCGCCGCGCTCGGTGCGGGCGTCGACGGCGTGCGGGTCGGGGACGCGGTCATCGGCTTCCTCTCGATGGTGGCCGACG
>CAXUES010000121.1:6553-8227 GCA_964250185.1 uncultured Solirubrobacteraceae bacterium
GGCGCGGCCGCCGAGCACGTCATCGCCTCCGCCGACGTCCTGACGGCGGCGCCCTCGAGCATCCCGCTGGCCGACGCCGCCGCGCTGCCGACCGTCGGCCTGACCGCCTGGCAGGCCCTCTTCGACCACGCCGACCTGCAGGCCGGGCAACGCGTGCTGATCAACGGGGCGGGCGGCGCGGTCGGCGGCTACGCCCTGCAGCTGGCCCGGCGCGCCGGCGCCCACGTCATCGCCACGGCGAGCCCGGGCAGCACCGACCGCGTCCGCGCGGCGGGCGCCGACGAGGTCGTCGACCACACCACCACCGCGGTGGCCGAGGCGGTGACGGAGCCCGTCGACGTGGTCCTCAACCTCGCGCCGGTGGAGGCTGCCGAGCTCACGGCGCTCGTCGCCCTGGTGCGTCCGGGCGGCGTCATCGTCAACACGACGGTGTGGATGCCCGCGCCCTCCGACCAGGAGCGCGGCGTGCGCGGCATCGACCTCTTCGTGCGCAGCGACGCCGGGCAGCTGGCGCAGCTCGTGGCGCTCGTCGACGCGGGCGAGCTCCGCGTCGACGTCGCGCAGCGGGTGGCCCTGTCGCAGCTCGCAGAGCTCCACGCGCGGGCCGCCGCAGGCGGGCTGGGTGGCAAGGTCGTCGTCGTGCCGTAGCTGCGGCTGTGCGCGCTCGTGCAGGTCGTCGTGCGCGCTCGTCCGCGCTGAGGGCGATCCCCGCACCTAACGTCCCGCCTCGATGCACGGTCGCCGACTTGCGCTCCTCCTCGCGGCCATCGTGGCCGGGCTCCTCGGCGCGGGGACGTCATGGGCCCTCGCCCAGTCCGGCGACGGAGCGCCGGCCTACGACCTGCGCGGCCACTGGGAGACGGGCTACGAGAGCACGACCGGTGAGCGCGACACCGCCAACGGCACCTACGACATCACCCAGATGGACCTCTCGACCGGGGCCTTCTCCGGGACGGCCGTGGTCTCGGGGCAGTCCTTCGTCATCGAGGGCGACGAGGACGGCACCGCGGTGCGCCAGACGCTCACCGAGAGCGGCTACGTCGCCTATGACACCGAGGCGGTCCGGGTCGGCGGCGATGGGCGGCTCACCGCCGACGGCACGTTCAACAGCACGGGCTTCGACCAGTCCGGGTCGGGTTACTGGGCCACCCAGGACGGTCCCGCGAAGCTCGTGGGAGCCACGCCCACGACCGACACGTCGCCCACGACGGGCACCACGCCGACGACGGGCACCACACCGACGACGGGCACCACACCGACGACCGCCACGACGACGACGCCACAGAAGCGGGCGTCGGCGACCTCGCCGGTCTGCAACTACGTCGAGGCGCAGCGCACCTTCCGCTGCGTGGCCCAGGTCGCCGACGCGAGCGGCCAGCAGCCGGCGGTGCGTCCGACGGGCAGCGTGCGCTGGACGGCGACCGCCGGGGGCTTCATCGGTTCGGACATCTGCACGCTCCAGGCTCCGAGCGCCGGCGTGGTCGCGACGTGCGAGGTGACCTACGGCCCGCCGGCCGGGGGCATCCCCACCGGGACGCCGGCGCCGGTCACCGCGACCTACTCCGGCGACGCGGCCTTCGCGGCCTCCGCGGGATCCGACGAGGCGCTCACCACCCCGCCGGATCCCGGCTTCACGACGCCGACCACCGAGACGGCCCCCCAGCTCACGCTGCC
>CAXUES010000122.1:0-8173 GCA_964250185.1 uncultured Solirubrobacteraceae bacterium
GAGACGCGGTCGGTGAGCTCGGACTGCAGCGAGGCGAGCTCGGTCCGCAGCGCGGTGAGCTGGCCGCGGGCCGCCTCGAGCTCCGAGGAGGAGGTGCCGCCGTCGCGGTCGGCGGCGTCCAGGCGCGCGCGCAGCTCGGCGACCTCGCTGCGGGCGGCGGCGAGCTCGGAGCTGTCGTCGGCGGCCGGCGGGGCCGGGGCGGCGGGCGCGGGGCCGGCGGTGTACGAGCGGTGGCTGACGGTCAGCTCGACGCCGGCCTCGCCGCTCGGGAGCCGCACGGGGCGTTCGGCGACCACCTCGACGCGCCCGTACCGGACGGTGAGGGAGGCCAGCAGGCCGGCGCGGTCGGCGCCCGTGACGGTGACGGTGCTCTCTGGCGTGCTCACTCCGGCGCAACGTAGCGTGCCGGCGCCCGGCTCCGCCACCGGACGGGCGGGCCGGCGGCCCTCAGCCCGCGGCGTGGTCGATGGTCCGCACGACCCGTGCGGGCGCGCCGACGGCGATGGAGCGCGGCGGCAGGTCGGTGGTGACCACCGCGTTGGCACCGACCACGCAGCGCTCGCCGATCGTCACCCCGGAGGTCACGACGACGTGCGCCCCGAGCCACGTGTTGTCGCCGATCCGCGTGGGCCCCTTCGAGGTGAAGCCCTGCCACGGGACGGGCAGCTCGGGATCGTCGAAGCGGTGGTCGGCGTCGGAGACGAAGCAGCCGTTGGCCAGCATGCAGTGCTCGCCGATCGCCACCTCGTGCAGCGCGGCGACCTGCACGCTGATGTTGAGCAGGCTGCCGGCGCCGATGCTCAACCGGGCACCGGGCGCGCAGGTCAGCCAGACGTGGGGCTCGAGGTGGACCTGCGGGCCCAGCGTCATGCGCCCGTCGCGCAGGCCGTCGAGGACGTCGCCGTGCAGCGGGCCGCGCGCGTAGGCCTCGCGGCGGGCGAGCTCCCACTGGATCTGCGCCCATGCGACCGGCGAGCGGTTGCGCTCGTACCAGCGGACCTTCTGCAGCCACAGCTTCGCCTTCGCGCGATCCACGCCGGGCAGCCTCGCACGCCGCGCGGGCGCGCGAGCAGGCGCTGCTCACCGTCGGCCACCCCGACCGACGGTGAGCGCTGCGCCTCGCGGCACCACGACCGCTCCCACCCCGGAAGCGATCGAGGCGCCCTCCGGCTCCATCCGGGAGCCGGTGCACGCCGTTCTCTGGTGCCTCGGGCAGCATGGACCCCACCGCCACCGCCGCCCATAGGACATCCGTCCGGTGCGACGCCCAGCAGTGGTGATGGACCCGCCTCCGGAGCGACGGGTCAGCGACCGAAGCCGCGCAGGTCCCCGAGCAGCGCGACGAGCACGTCCCCGTGGACCAGCGCGTGGGCGCGGGGCCCGAGGCCGACGGTCCGCGCGCCCTTGGGGGCCGGGGCGTCGAGGGCGTCCGGAGCGACCACCATCGCCACCAGGCGCCGCTCGGCGTCCCAGCGCACCTCGCCGCGCACGAGCGGGGGCGCCTCGACGACCCGCAGCACGTGCGGGCGGGCCTTGAGCTCGAAGGCCAGCGTCGAGCGCAGCCAGACCTTGCGGTCCTCCAGGACCGAGGCGCCCATGACGTCGCCGAGCGCGTCGAGGTCGACGAGGAACGGGCCGGCCATCAGCCCGTTGGAGACGATGGCCTTGCCGCCCCGGGAGACGAGGCCGACCGTGCCGCCCCCGGTGCGCGGGATGAGGTCCGCCTCGGGCGCGAAGCGCAGGGCGACCTTGACGGCGGTCCCCGTGGTCGGGGCCATCAGGCGGCGGCGGGGACCTTGGCCCGCTTGGCGGCGGCCGGGGCGCCGCCGCGCGACCGCGACCCCCGCCCCTTGGCGGGCGCCGGGGTGACCAGGTCCTTGAGGAACGCGCCGGTGTAGGAGGCCTCCACGGCGGCGACCTCCTCCGGCGTGCCCTGGGCGACGACGAGGCCGCCCTCCTCCCCGCCCTCGGGACCCATGTCGATGAGGCGGTCGGCCGTCTTGATGACGTCGAGGTTGTGCTCGATGACCACCACCGAGTTGCCCTGGTCGACCAGGCGGTGCAGCACCTCGAGGAGCTTCTGCACGTCGGCGAAGTGCAGACCGGTCGTCGGCTCGTCGAGGATGTACAGCGTCCGCCCCGTGGCGATCTTCGAGAGCTCGGTGGCGAGCTTGATCCGCTGCGCCTCGCCCCCCGACAGCGTCGTGGCGGGCTGGCCCAGGCGGATGTAGCCCAGGCCGACGTCGTTGAGCGTCTCCAGCCGGCGGCGGATCTTCGGGATGTGCTCGAAGAAGGTGACGGCCTCCTCCACGGGCATGTCCAGGACGTCGGCGATCGACTTGCCCTTGAAGTGGATGTCGAGCGTCTCGCGGTTGTAGCGCTTGCCGTCGCACTGCTCGCACGGGACGTAGACGTCCGGGAGGAAGTGCATCTCGATCTTGATCTGGCCGTCGCCGCGGCAGACCTCGCAGCGGCCGCCCTTGACGTTGAAGGAGAAGCGCCCGGGCTTGTAGCCGCGCGCCCGAGCCTCCTGCGTCTTGGAGAACATGTCGCGCATGACGTCGAAGAGGCCCGTGTAGGTCGCGGGGTTCGAGCGCGGCGTGCGGCCGATGGGCGACTGGTCGACGGCGATGATCTTGTCGAGCTGGTCCAGTCCGAGCACGGCGTTGTGCGAGCCGGCCCGCGAGCGCGCGCGGTGCAGCTTGTTGGCCACGGCCTTGTAGAGCACCTCGTTGACCAGGGACGACTTGCCCGACCCCGAGACCCCGGTCACGCACGTCAGCGTGCCGAGCGGGATGCGCACGTCCACCCCGCGCAGGTTGTGCTGCTTGGCGCCGCGCACCTCCAGGTGCCCGCTCGGCGTGCGCCGCTGCTCCGGGACCTCCACGACGCGCGTGCCGGCCAGGAACTGGCCCGTCAGCGACTCGGCCACCGCGGCGACCTCGTCGGCGGTGCCCGCGGCGACGACGTGGCCGCCGTGCTCGCCCGCGCCGGGGCCCATGTCCACGACGTGGTCGGCCACCCGCATCGTCTGCTCGTCGTGCTCCACGACCAGCACGGTGTTCCCCAGGTCGCGCAGGCGCTCCAGCGTGCCGATGAGCCGCGAGTTGTCGCGCTGGTGCAGGCCGATGGACGGCTCGTCCAGGACGTAGAGCACGCCGACGAGCGCCGACCCGATCTGCGTGGCCAGGCGGATGCGCTGGGCCTCGCCACCCGACAGCGTGGCGGCGCCGCGGTCCATCGAGAGGTAGCCGATGCCCACGTCGTCGAGGAAGCGAAGGCGCTCCTCGATCTCGCGGACGATGAGCTTGGCGATGGCCTGCTCGGTCGAGGTGAGCTCGACCTCCTGCAGCCACGCCCGCGCGCGCTTGACGCTCAGCGCGGAGAACTCGTGGATGGCCGTCCCGCCGACGAGCACGGCGCGCGACTCGGGGCGCAGGCGCGAGCCCTTGCACACCGGGCAGGGCCGGACGCTCATGAACTCCTCGATCTTCTCCCGCGCCTGCTCGGACTCCGTCTCGCGGTAGCGCCGCTCCAGGTTGGTGATGATCCCCTCGAAGCGCGCCGCGTAGGACCGCGTGCGGCCGAAGCGGTTCTTGTACGTGACGTTGACGCGCCCCTCGATGCCGTGCAGGAACAGGTCCTGGTGCTCGCCGGGGAGCTCGTCCCACGGCACGGCCAGGTCCACGCCGTGCTGCTCGGCGATCGCCTCGGTGATCTGCTCGTAGTACTGCGACGTCGACGTCGCCCAGGGGGCGAGCGCGCCCTCGCCGAGCGACAGGTGCGGGTCGGGCACGATGAGGTCGGGGTCGATCTCCATCTGCGACCCCAGGCCGGTGCAGCGCTCGCACGCGCCGTGCGGCGAGTTGAAGGAGAAGATCCGCGGCTCGAGCTCCGGCATGGACATGCCGCAGTTGAGGCAGGCGAAGCGCTCGGAGTAGGTGTGCAGGGCGCCCTCGCCCTCGCGGGGCATCTCCAGCACCTCGACGAGGCCGTCGGCCTTGCCCACCGCCGTCTCGATGGAGTCGGCCAGGCGCTTGCGCACCTCGCCGCGCATGACGAGGCGGTCGATGACCACCGACACGTCGTGCTTGAGCTTCTTGTCCAGGACGATGGGCTCGTCGCCGAGCTCTCGCAGCTCGCCGTCGACCTTCACCCGGGCGTAGCCCTCCGAGCGCAGCTCCTCGAACATCTTCCCGAACTCGCCCTTGCGCCCGCGCACGAGCGGGGCCATGACCGCGAAGCGCGTGCCCTCCTCCAGCGCCATCACCTGGTCGATGATCTGCTCCACCGACTGGCCGGCGATCGGCGCGCCGCAGTTGGAGCAGTGCGGGTGGCCGATGCGCGACCAGAGCAGGCGCAGGTAGTCGTAGATCTCCGTGACCGTGCCCACCGTCGAGCGCGGGTTGCGCGAGGTGGTCTTCTGGTCGATGGAGATGGCCGGCGAGAGGCCGTCGATCGCGTCGACGTCGGGCTTGTCCATCTGGCCCAGGAACTGGCGCGCGTAGGCGCTGAGCGACTCGACGTAGCGCCGCTGGCCCTCGGCGTAGATCGTGTCGAAGGCGAGGCTCGACTTGCCCGACCCGGAGAGCCCGGTTATGACGACCAGGCTGTCGCGCGGCAGCGACAGCGTGATGTCCTTCAGGTTGTGCTCCCGGGCGCCGGAGACGACGATCTCGTTGGACGGCGGCATCGTGTTCCACCGTAGCCCAGCGAACGGACGTTCCCCCCGCCCGGGCGGGGCCTCAGCGGGTCGTCGCCCGCACCGTGCGCCGGAAGGCGGCCAGGGCCGGCTTGGCGACCACGGTGCCCGACGCGCCAACCTTGCGCAGCCCGTTGTAGTCGAAGCAGTTGAGCCCCCCGGCCGGCGGGGACAGCCAGGTCGACCAGAAGGCGCCGTCGAGGTCCAGGCGACGGCGCTCGGCGGCCACGGCGCGCAGGATCGACGCGACCCGCTCGGCCTGTCCGCGCTCGTCGGAGTCCCACCCGGAGCGGCAGGGCTTCGGGTAGTTCGGGTTGCCGAGCGCCGAGGACCAGGTCAGCTCCCCCACGAGGATCGGGGTCCGGCGCAGGCCGTGGTCGTCCAGGCCGTCGCGGAACAGCCGGATGATCTTGATGATGTTGGCCACGGAGCCCGAGAAGGGGTGCACCGCGGCGGCGTCCATGTACGGGCCGGCGCCGGCGTTGAGCAGCTGGCGCAGGTGCAGCCACGACCGGTTGGTGAGCCCGGCGGCGAGGACCTCGGCGCCGGGGTCGGCGGCATGCAGCGTCTGGAAGGAGCTGCGCAGCAGCGCCGTGTACGCGGCAGGCCACTTGGGCGTGGACCAGTAGAGGTGCGTGTCGGGCTCGTTCCAGACCTGCCAGCGGCGGATGGCGAGCTTGGGCACCTCGGGGTGCTCGGTCCACAGGGTGCCGTTGGCGCCGTAGCGGGCCACGAGCGCGCGGAGGAAGGGCTGCAGCAGCGCCGGGTCCGCGGGCGGCGATCCGTCGTTGGACGGGTCGAGGCGGGCCCAGACGGGCGTCCGGAGCACGACAGGGAGCACGCCGAGGCGCCGCGCTGCGGCCTGCAGGACCAGCAGGTCGAAGCTCGAGAGGTCGAACGCCCCGGCCGTGGGCTCCATCGTCGACCACGGCACGGTGAGGCGCACCGAGCCGACGCCCGCCGCGCGCATCGCGGTCGTCTCGCCCGGGAGGAAGCCCGTGGGCGTCACGAGCGGACCGTCGCCCAGCACGCCGAAGAAGCCCTTCGGCGCGACGGGCGGCGTCGCCGCGCTGCTCGTGCTCGCGCCCCAGCCCCCCGCGAGGAGGGCGACGAGCGTCGCGAGCAGCAGCCCGGCGGTCCGGCCGTGACGGGCCACGCTCAGCCCTCGACCGTCGCGTAGACCTCGTCGAGGAGGCCGTCCCGGTCGGAGAGCTCGAAGTTCTCCCGCAGGAAGGCGTCGGTCTCGTCGCGGGGCTGGCCGTTGAGGGCCATGTTCAGCGCGATGAGGCGTGCGCCCTCGACGTCGCCCTCCTGGGCGACCTCGGGCTCGGCGGCGGCCTCCTCGGTGGCGACCGGGCCGCTCGGCGCGACGATCTCGTCCTCCTCGACGACCTCGACCACGACGACCTCCGGCTCCTCCTCGGCCACGGGCTCGGGCTCGGGCTCCGGCTCGGGAGCCGGCGTCGGGGTGGGCGCCGGCGCCTGGGCGGACGCGCGGCGGGTGGCGCCCGCGGACGGCGCCCGGTCGCCCGAGCCGTCGTGGAGCTCGCCGAGCTGGCCCTGGAGCAGGGAGAGGTCGGCGTTCAGGCGGTTCGTGCCCGTGCGCAGGCTCTCGAGGAGCTGGCCGAGCTCGCCCTCCATCGCGTCGACGCGCTGGAGCATCTGGCCCGTGGCGTCGCCCACGCGGGTGACGTGCTCCTCGGAGCGGCCGATGGCCTCCGTGCGGGTCGTGGCGGCCGCGGCCTCCGCCTCGCGGCGGATGCGGTCGGCGTCGGCCTGGGCCGAGCGCTCGATCTGGGAGGCCGAGCTCTCGGCCGCCTCCACGATGATCCGGACCTGGTCGGACGCCGCGGCGGCCAGCGAGCTGGTGACCCGTGCCCCCGTGGACGAGGCCGCCGGGGCCGCCGAAGCACCGCGCGCGGAGCGCTCGGCGTCCGTGGCCCGTCGCTCCGCCTGCTCGAGCGCGTCGGCCAGCTGCGCGAGGTGCGCGTCCACCGCCTCGGGCTCGTAGCCGCGACGGGAGATGGGGAAGTCCTTCTTCTCGATGGCCTGACGGTCGAGCGCCATGGGGGCGTGATGCTCCTTGCGAGGGGTCTGGAAGGTCGCTCACCCTAGCGGAAGGTCCATCGCGCCGGGGTCGATCAACCCGTCGGCCACCAGCCCCTCCAGCGCGGCGCGCACGCGGTCGGGGTGCAGGTCGGCGGGCAGCTCCTCCCCGCCGTGGACGGCCGCCACGATCCGCCCGCGGACGTAGCGGTTGGTGTCCTCGAAGCGCTCGCGCGGCCGCCCCGCGCCCCGCGGCGCCGTGGTGACGACGCCCGCCGAGGCGCACCAGGCCGCCACGGGGCACGCGTCGCAGCGGGGGCTCCGGGCCCGGCAGACGAGCGCCCCGAGCTCCATGGCCGCCTGGTTGGAGGCCGCGGGCCGCAGCGGGTCCAGGAGCTCCTGGGGCGCCGGCCCGCCGAGGCGCGCGCACACGCGCTCGACGTTGACGTCCACCGCGGCGATGCGCTCGTCCCAGGCGAAGGACGCCACCGCCGCCGCGGTGTACGGGCCGATGCCGGGCAGCGCCCGGAGCCCCGCCGCGTCCGCCGGCCAGCCGTCCCGGGCGACGGCCACGCAGGCCTCGCGCAGGCGCAGCGCGCGGCGGTTGTACCCCAGCCCGACCCAGGCGCCGAGCACCTCCCCGACCGGCGCTGCGGCCAGCGCGGCAGCGGTCGGCCAGCGCTCCAGCCAGGCCTCGTAGCGCGGCACCACGCGGGCCACCTGCGTCTGCTGGCACATGACCTCCGACACCAGCAGCGCGTACGGGTCGCGGGTGCGCCGCCAGGGCAGGTCGCGGGCGACCTCGGCGTACCAGTCGTGCAGGGCGGCCCGCAGGCCGCCCCAGGCGTCAGTCACCCACCATGCCCGCGGCCTGCAGGCCCGAGAGCTCGCGGCGCAGGTCGCGGACCTCGTCGCGCAGGCGGGCCGCGTACTCGAAGCGCAGCTCCTCCGCGGCCACGAGCATCTCCTCCTCGAGCTCGATGATCGTCTTCTCGAGGTCGGGTGCCTCCATGCCGTCCGTCTTGACCTTCTTGCGGTCCGAGCGGCGCCCCTTCTTCGGGGTCTTGGAGTCGTTCTGCAGGAACTCCGCGATGTCGGAGATGCCCTTGACGATCGAGGAGGCGGTGATGCCGTGCTCCTCGTTGTAGGCCAGCTGGATCGCCCGGCGGCGCTCCGTCTCGTCCAGCGCCGCGCGCATCGCGGCGGTCTCCTTGTCGGCGTACATGATCACGTGGCCGTTGACGTTGCGGGCCGCGCGGCCGATCGTCTGGATGAGGGAGGTCTCCCCGCGCAGGAAGCCCTCCTTGTCGGCGTCCAGGATCGCCACGAGCGTCACCTCGGGGAGGTCGAGGCCCTCGCGCAGGAGGTTCACGCCGACGAGCACGTCGTACTCCCCCAGGCGCAGGTCGCGGATGATCTGGATGC
>CAXUES010000123.1:0-8120 GCA_964250185.1 uncultured Solirubrobacteraceae bacterium
AGCTTGACCGAGCGTCGGATCGAGCGGCCCGCGTTGTTGACGAGCATGTCGATCGCGGCGTGGTTCTCCAGCATCCGCTCGCAGAGCGCCTCGATGGCGTCCAGGCTCGTCAGGTCGGCGGAGTAGACGTAGGCCGTGCCGCCCATGGCCTCGATCTCGGCCTTGGTCTCCTCGAGCTTGTCGGCCGAGCGGGCCACGAGCAGCGGGATGCCGCCGGCGGCCGCGATCTTCAGCGCCGCGGAGCGCCCGATGCCCGACGAGGCGCCCGTGATGACGACGGTCTTGCCGTTGACCGACGCCTGGAAGGAGCGGTCGCGGAAGAGGTCCGGGTCCAGGGAGCGCTCCCACCAGTCCCAGAGCTTGTCGGCGTACTCGTCGAGCTCGGGGACGACGATGTCGGTGCCGCGCAGCGCCCGCTCGGCGTCGCGGGTGTCGAAGCGGCAGGTGAAGCCGACGTGCTCGATGACCCCGGGCGGGATGCCGAAGTCGGCCAGCACGCTGTCGCGCACGCCCTTGAGCGCGGGCAGCTTGAGGACCATCGAGACGACGCCCTTGGGGAGCGCGTCGGTCAGGCGCTTGTCGATGCGCAGCGCGAGCTGCGGCGCGTGGGCGGCGCGGGCGAAGGCGTTGAGGACCTCGCCGGAGCGCTGGCCCTTGGGGTGGGCGAGGTGGAAGGCCTGGCCGTCGAGGTCGGGCTGGTGGGCGATGTGGTCGATCGCCCGGGCGACGTAGTCGACCGGCACGATGTTCGTGAAGCCGAGCTCCGGGCCGATGAGCGGGACCCACTGCGGGAGGGTGTCGCGCGCCTTCTGGATGGCCTTGAAGAAGTAGTACGGGCCGTCGATCTTGTCCATCTCGCCCGTGACCGACGAGCCGACGACGACGGCGGGGCGGTAGACCCGCCACGGCACGGTGGCCTTGTTGCGCACGAGCTGCTCGGACTCGAACTTCGTCCGGTGGTACGGGCTGGGGAGCTTCTGGCCCTCGTCGAAGTGGTCCTCGCGGAACATGCCCTGCATCTCGCCGGCCACGGCGACCGAGGAGACGTGGTGCAGGATCCCCGCGTCGAGCTCGTTGGCCAGGTCGACGAGGTGCCGGGTGCCCACGACGTTGTGGGACTCGTTGACCTCCTCGGAGGCCGTCATGTCGTAGATGGCGGCGAGGTGGAGGACGTGGTCGATCGACCCCTTGTGGGCGTCGATCCAGCCCGGGTCGATGCCGAGGCGCTCGGACTGCAGGTCGCCCACGACCGGCTTGATGCGCGCGCGCACGCCGCCGTCCGCGTGGCCGTCGACCTCCCAGCCGTCGATGAGCTCCTCCAGGCGGGTGCGCGAGCCCTCGCGCACGAGCACGTGGATGTCCCCGTCGCGGTGGTCGAGCAGCTGCTCGACCAGGTGGCGGCCGATGAAGCCGGTGGCGCCGGTCACGAAGTACGTCAAGTCGAGCCTCTTCCAGAGTCGCGGGGAGCCGTGCGCTGCCGCACACTACCCGGCTGACGTCATGTCGCGGGGCGGGCCAGGAGGGTCGGGACCGAACGTCCGCGCAGCGTGACCTCGTCGCCCGCCTGCCAGCGCCCGGCCTCCTCGGCGGGCGCCATCCGCACCGCCTCCATGGAGGCCAGCACACGCCCGTCCTGCTGCTTGGCCAGCTCGCAGAGGCGGGCGCCCTCGTTGACCGGATCGCCGATGACCGTGTACTCGAAGCGGGCCGCTGCGCCGATGTTGCCGGCGACGGCCTCGCCCGCCGCCACGCCGATCCCGACGTCGAGGTTGGGGACGTCGCGGCGCAGGCGCGCGTCGAGGTCGCGGGCGGCGGCGAGCGCGTCGCCCGCGTGGTCGCCGCTGTCCAGCGGCGCGCCGAAGACGCACAGCGCGGCGTCCCCCTCGAACTTGTTGACCGAGCCGTGGTGCTCGTCGACGACCTCCACCACGCAGGCGAAGAGCTCGTTGAGCAGCTCGACGACCTCCTCCGGCGGGCGCTCCGCGGCCAGCTCGGTCGAGCCGACGAGGTCGATGAAGAGCACCGCGACCTGGCGCACCTCCCCGCCGAGCGTCACGCCGCGCTCCAGCGCGAGGCGGGCGACGTCCTCGCCGACCTGGCGGCCGAAGAGGTCGCGCAGCTCCTCGCGCTCGCGGACCGCGCCGACCATCTGGTTGAAGCCGGCCTGCAGCAGGCCGATCTCCGAGCCGTCGTAGACGGACACCTCCACGTCGGTGCGCCCGCCGCGGACCTCCGCGATCGCGCGGCGCACCTGGTTGATCGGGTCGGCGAGCGTGCGGGCGACCAGGGCGGTGGCCAGCAGGCCGACGACGAGCGCCACGCTGCCCAGGAAGACCACCGTGGAGGCGAGGCGGTCGCCCGAGGCGGTGAGCAGCCCGGTGAGCTGGCTCAGGGCGACGAGCGTGAGGCCGAGGACCGGGACGCCGGTGCCCAGCCCCCAGGCCAGCAGGATGCGCACGGCGACCGGCAGCGCGGTGCGCCGGTCGATCCCGCCCTCGGCGAGGACGAGGCGCACGGCGGGCCGGGTGGCGCGCTCGGCCAGCAGGTAGCCGACCGCGCACGTGGCCGCGGCGCCGAGGACGACGGTGACGAGCACGTCGAGGGCGAGCCGCCAGGAGTAGGTGGCGTTCAGCGCGGTGAAGGCGACGGCGGCCAGCGCCCACAGCGAGCCGTGGATGAGCGACTGGCGCAGCGGCGCCTTGAGGATCGCCCGGCGCACGCGCGGGTCGACGGGCTCCTCGCCGCCCGCCTTGGCCCAGCGGTGGAAGCCCCGGAAGAGGCGCAGGGTGAGCAGCGCGCCCGCGGGCAGCACCGTCAGCAGGACCAGCGCGAAGAGCAGGAGGTTGTCCCGGCGGGCGGCGCTCGCGTCGGCGAGCTCGGGCAGCGGGAACGCGAAGAGCAGGAAGACCAGGACGACGAAGGCCCCGATGACGTTGGCCAGCAGCATCGCCGCGCCGTAGAACCAGCGCATGACCGCGTCGGTGCCGCGCGGGCCCAGCTGCGCACCGCGGAGCTCTCGGGGGGACGGGAGCCGCATCGGCCCCTCAGCTTGTCAGGCCGGACCCCCCGCGACCCTCGCCCCGGCCGAAGCGCCCGGCGCCCGCGGCGGCCTCGCCCATGAGCGCCGGGCCGTTGACCGCCTCGCGGGCCAGGCCCTCGGCGAGCGGGAGCGCGGCACCGTCCAGCAGCGCGTCGCGGTCGGCCAGCAGCGTGGCGCGGGGGACCGCGGCGAGCCGCTCGGCGTAGGCCAGGGCGGCGCCGAGCGCGTCGCCGGTGCCCACGAGCTGGGTGACCAGCCCGATGCGCTCGGCCTCCTCCGCCTCGACGACCCGTCCGCTCATGACCAGGTCCAGCGCGCGGGCCTCGCCGACGACGCGCGGCAGCCGCTGGGTGCCGCCGTCGATGAGCGGCACGCCGAAGCGCCGCTCCGTGCAGCCCAGGCGCGCGCCGGCGCCGGCGATGCGCACGTCGCACCACAGCGCGAGCTCCAGCCCACCCGCGACGCACCAGCCCTCGATCGCGGCGACGGTCGGCTTCGGCGAGCGCAGGCGGGTGAAGCCGAGCGGGCCGCCCGGGTCGTCGAGGCGCGGCTCCAGGGAGGCGAGCGCGGTGAGGTCGGCGCCGGCGCAGAACGCCTCGCTGCCCGCACCGGTGAGGACGAGCACCACCGCGTCGGGGTCGGCGCAGAAGCGGCCGAAGCCTTCCCTGAGGGCTTCGGCGGTGGGACCGTCGACGGCGTTGCGCCGTGCGGGCCGGTCGATCGTCAGGACCGCCGCGCTGCCGCGGCGGCCGTAGACGACCTCGCTACCAGCCGCCAGCCCAGACCTCGGAGGTCTGGCGGGCCTTGGTCTGCGCCTTGCGGCGCTCCTTGCGCTTCTCCAGCTGCCACTGGATGAGCGACATGCAGAGGATGAAGAGGGGGAAGAACCCGATGACGCCGAAGGCGAACATCGTCACGTTCTTGTCGGTCGACTCGATCGGACCGGCGCCCGAGGCCTGCGCGAAGGCGCTCGAGGCGGTGAGCGCGAGCACCAGGACGGCCGACGACAGGACGAGCAACGCGCGCTTCATGGGCCGGATCCTATAGGGATCAGCCGATGGAGCCACTGCTGCGCGAGCGCGTCGACGCCGGGATCGAGGTCCTGCGCCTCAACCGGCCCAGGGCCCGCAACGCGATGGACTCGCAGCTCCTCGCCGCGCTGGAGGCGGCGCTGGGCGAGCTCGCCGCCGATCCCTCGCTGCGGGTGCTCGTCCTCTCCACCACGGACACCACCGCGCTGTGCGCGGGCGCCGACGTGCGCGAGGAGCTCGACGCCGCCGGCGGCGTGGCCCGCATGGAGGCGTTCACCCGCCTCTACAGCGCGCTGGAGGCGTTCCCGGTGCCCACCATCGCGGTGGCCGTGGGCAACTGCGTCGGCGCGGGCGCCGAGGTCGTCGCGGGCTGCGACCTGCGGGTCTGCGGCGACAACCTCAAGCTCGCCTGGGCGGGCGCGCGGCTCGGGGTGCCCGTCGGCCCGGCGCGCCTCACGCCGCTGCTCGGCCTGGCCACCGCCAAGGACCTCGTCCTCACCGGCCGGGTGGTCGACCAGGCCGAGGCGCGGCGGCTCGGCCTCGCCCAGCGCGTCGCGACGGCCGACGAGGCGGAGGCCGAGGCGCTCGAGCTCGCGCGGGCGGTGGCCAAGCAGGACGCGGCGGGGATCCGCCGCGTGCTGGCCATGTTCCGGGCGTTCGAGCGCACGGAGGAGCGCGTGGTCGCCGAGAACGCCCGCCTCGTCGCGTTCCAGCGCGAGGAGGAGGGCCTGCCGCAGGCCCGCTAGGCCGTCAGCTGCTTCTGCTCCAGGACGTCCTTGAGCAGCCTGGCGACGCGCGGGTGGTGCAGCAGCGCGATGTGGTGGGCGCCGCCGACGAGGTGCAGGTCGCCCGGCGCCGCTTCGACGCCGTGGGCGCTGGTCAGCAGCACGAGGCCGTCGCCGAGCATCCGGCCGACGGGGTGGTCGGGGTCCTGCGTGAGCGTTGCGGCCACCAGGTGGTGGCGCGCGTGGGGGAGGAGCGGGACCCCGCCCTCCGGTACGTCCTCGAGCACGTCGCCGCGTGCGAGGTCCTTGATCCCCGCCGAGCGCGAGCCGATGAGCAGCTCCGCGAGCGGGCGGGTCTCCGGGAAGCGGGAGAGGAAGCTCGTGGCCTTGGCGGCGCCCTGCTCGAGCGGCGCGCCGAGGTGCGGCGTCCCCAACGTGAGCACGTCGCGCACGAGCCCGGGCCAGGCGTGGCCGGCCTCCACGCCCTGGTGGCAGGCCGAGCGGGCGACCAGGCCGCCCATCGAGTGCCCGACGAGCGCGACCTCGCGCACCTCCACGGGCCAGGCCGCGACGAGCTCCTCGAGCAGCGCGGCCAGGCGGGCGCCGCTCGCGTGGATCCGCGCGCCGGTCACGTAGCGCACGCCCACGCCGGTCCAGCCGTCGAGGTCGTCGGCGTAGGTGCGCCCGTCGCGCACGAAGGCGCGCTCCGTCTCGCCCAGGCCGTGGAGCAGCACGACGATCCGCGGGGACGCGGCGGGGAAGGCGGCGGCGACCTCGTCGGCGACCAGCTCGACCTCGGCGCCGTCCACGCGGACCGCCATGGGGGAGGCCAGCGTGGAGCCCGACGCCTCGAGGTGGTCGCCCCAGGCGCCGGCGATCGCCCCGAGGACCGGGCCGGAGCGCGGGCCGGCGCTCAGCGGCGGCGCGCCGGCCGGGGAGGACTGCGAGACGACGGCGCCGCCCACCGTGCCCGCGAGCGACAGCCCGGCGCGGACCGACCCGTAGACGAGGCCGGAGATCCCGTCGTGGACGGCCTTCCCGGTGCCCGGCACCTTCCAGATCCGGTCCGCGACCGCCCCGTGCATCGCGTGGACCTGCGTCGTGATGGTGCCGGCGAAGGCGCCCGCGGCCCGTCCGGCGTCGCGCAGCTCGTCCCGGCGGGTGGCTCCCATGGCCATGTCGTACCCCACGGGACGCCCGAAGTCACGGTCGACAGGCGGTCAGCGCTCCTATCTTGGGTGGCGTGGCTGCCGTCGTCATCGCCTCCGATCTCGCCAAGGACATGGCGGGCGAGCCCCTGTGGCGGGGCATCTCGTTCAAGCTCGAGCGCCGCGACCGGCTGACCATCGCCGGGCGCAACGGCGCGGGCAAGACGACGCTGCTGCGGATGCTCGCCGGGGAGACCGGCATCGACGGCGGGCAGCTCGCCATCGGCAAGGGCGTCCGGGTGGCGCTGCACGACCAGCGCCCCCCGCGCGAGCGCGACCTCACCCTGCGCGACTACGTCCTGAGCGGCAACCCCGAGCCCCAGCGCCTGGAGGCCGAGCTCGGCCGGCTGGAGGAGGCCATGGCCTCCGGCGACGAGAAGGCCCTGGCGGCCTACTCCGACGCCTACGCGCGCTTCGAGGCGGTCGGCGGCTACGGCTGGCGCGACGCGGCCAACCACACCGTCCACGGCCTCGGCTTCGTCGACGAGGACCTCGACCGCGACCTCTCCACCTTCTCCGGCGGCCAGCTCACGCGGGCCTCGCTGGCCCGCGCGCTGAGCGCCAAGCCCGATCTGCTGCTGCTCGACGAGCCCACCAACCACCTCGACCTCGAGACGCTCGAGTGGCTGGAGTCGACCCTCGTGTCGCTCGACGCGGCGATCGTCCTCATCGCCCACGACCGCTGGTTCCTGGAGGCCGTCGGCACCTCCGTCCTGGAGATCGAGGCGGGCAAGTCGCGCTACTTCAAGGGCACGTGGACGCAGTGGCGCAAGGAGCAGGCCATGCGCGAGATGGCCCTGGGCAAGGCGATCGCCAAGCAGCAGGCGGAGATCGACCGCCTCGAGGGCTTCGTCGCGCGGTTCAGCGCCAAGGCGACCAAGGCCAAGCAGGCCCAGTCGCGCGTCAAGCGCCTGGACAAGATCGAGAAGATCGAGCGCGACCCCACCGCGGGCAAGTCGCTCGGGGTCTCCTTCAAGCCGCCGGAGCGCTCGGGCCGCGTGGTCTTCGAGCTCGAGCACGGGCACCTCGAGGTGGGCGAGGGCGAGCGCCGCAAGGTCCTCGTGGAGGACGGCGACCTGTGGATCGAGCGCGGCGAGCACGTCTCCCTCGTCGGGCCCAACGGCGTGGGCAAGACGACGCTCATCGACGCCCTGGCCGGCAAGCGCCCCTTCGACGACGGCAAGCTGCGCTCGGGCCACAACGTCAAGGTCGCCTACCTCTCCCAGCACGGCGAGGAGCTCGAGTTCGGCGGCGCGCGGACGGTCATCGAGGCCTGCGTGAAGCGCACGGGCCTGCCGCCCAACCAGGCGCGCGCGCTGCTCGGGCGCTTCCTGTTCAGCGGCGCCGAGGCCGAGAAGCCCCTGGAGGGGCTGTCGGGCGGGGAGCGCAAGCGCCTCGGCCTGGCCGTCATCGTCGCCTCGGGCGCGAACGTCCTGATCCTCGACGAGCCGACCAACCACCTGGACATCGAGTCGCGCGAGGCGCTCGAGGACGCCCTGGCCTCCTTCGAGGGCTCGCTGCTGCTCGTCTCCCACGACCGCGCGATGCTCGAGGCGATCGGCTCGCGGACCGTCGCGGTGGAGGACTACGGCCTGCGCTCCTACGTCGGGGGCTGGCAGGAGTACCTCGAGGAGCGCGACGCGCGCATCGCCCGCGGGCACGTCCCGCCGCCCGCGCCGAAGCCGCGTGCCCTGAGCGGCCACGGCCCCACGGACGAGCGCGACGCCGACGGCCGCGCGATCCAGCGCTCGGCGGGGGGCGCGCCCGCGCCGGTCGCCGCGGGGAACGGCAACGGCAACGGGAACGGGAAGGCCAACGGGAACGGCGCCGCGGCGAAGGCCGCGGCCGCCGCGCAGGCCGACGTCGACGCCAAGGCCGCCCGCGCCGCCGAGGCGACGCTCTCCAAGAACCGCCGCAAGGAGCTCGCCCGCCTCGAGAAGGCGATCGAGACGGCCGAGGAGGCCTTCTCGACGCTGGAGGACGAGCTCGCCGATCCCGCCCGCTGGGCCACGGGCTACGAGTCGGCCAAGTCGACCGCCCGCCACACCGCGGCCAAGCGCGCGGTCGAGGACGCCTACGCCGCCATGCGCGACGCGATCCGCGACGCGCGCTTCGC
>CAXUES010000124.1:0-4604 GCA_964250185.1 uncultured Solirubrobacteraceae bacterium
CGCGGCGACAAGCAGCGCACGCTCGTGCGCGACCTCTCCGGCGGGGAGCGCCGCCGCCTGCAGCTCATGCGCCTGCTCATGGACGAGCCCAACGTCCTGCTGCTCGACGAGCCGACCAACGACCTGGACATCGACACGCTCACCGCGCTGGAGGACCTCCTGGACCGCTGGCCGGGCACCCTCGTCGTGGTCAGCCACGACCGGTACTTCGTCGAGCGGGTCTGCGACGACGTCCACGCGCTCACCCCCGGCGGCGGCCTGCGCCACCTGCCCGGCGGCATCGAGCAGTACGTCGAGCTGCGCCGCGAGGGCACCCGGCCCTCACGCCCCGTCCACCGCGCCCTCCGAGGCCCCCACCGGCGGCGCGCTGCGCGCCGCGCGCAAGGACCTGCAGCGCCTGGAGCGCGCGGTGGAGAAGCTCACCGCGCGCGAGGCGGAGCTCTACGCGGCGATGGGCGAGCACGGCACCCAGATGAGCCGCCTGGGCGAGCTGCAGGACGAGCTCGACGTGCTCCAGGCGCAGCGCGAGGCGCTCGAAGCCGAGTGGATGGAGCAGGCCGAGCTGCTGGAGGCCTAGGCCTGCGCCGTCGGGCGCACCACGATGTCGCCCACGTCGACGTCGGCGGGCTGCTCGATGGCGAAGGCGATCGCCCGGGCGATCGCCGAGGGGTCGATGGCCATCCCCATCGCCTCCTCGATCTGCGCGCGCATCGCCGGATCGGTCATCGAGCCCGCGAACGCCGTCCGGGTCATGCCGGGCGACACACCGGTCACCCGCAGGTGCGGCCCGGCCTCCTGGCGCAGCCCCTCGGTGATCGTGCGCACCGCGTTCTTGGTCGCCGCGTAGACGACCTGGCCCGGCACGATGCGCAGGCCCGCGGTCGAGACGACGTTGATCCCGTGCAGGACGCCGCGCAGGTTGACGTCGATCATCGCGTCCCAGTCGTCGACGCGGAGGTCGTCGAGCGGGCCGATCGGCCCGACGCCCGCGTTGTTGACCAGGACGTCGAGGCGGCCGAAGCGCTCCTGCGCGAAGGCGACGAGCGCCTCGAGGTCCTCCCGCCGGCGGACGTCGACGGCCAGCACGGCCGCCTCGCCACCGTCTCCGGCGATGCGGGCGGCGACGTCCTCGAGGCGCTCGGGCCGTCGTGCGCCGAGGACGACGTGGGCGCCGCGGCGGGCGAGCTCGACCGCGGTCGCCTCCCCGATGCCGCTGCTGGCTCCGGTGATGGCCACCACCACGCCGTTGATGTCAGTCGCTGTCATGGACCTACCGTAGCAGGCGATGGCAGCCACTGACATAGACTGGAGCCCGTGAGCCGCTGGGAGCCCGACAGCCGCCGCCGCCTCCAGGAGGCCGCCGTCGCGCTCTACGCCGAGCGGGGCTTCGCCGAGACGACCGTCGCCGCGCTCGCCGAGCACGTGGGGCTCACCGAGCGGACCTTCTTCCGCCACTTCGCCGACAAGCGCGAGGTGCTCTTCGCCAACGAGGACGCGCTGCGCGACGTGCTCGTCGCCGCGGTGATGGCCTCCGACGCGCCGACGACGCGCGGGCGCGCCACCGCCGGCCTCGAGGCCGTCGTCGCCGAGCTGGAGCCCCGCCGCGCCGAGCTGCGCCGCCGGGAGGCGATCATCGCCGCCCATCCCGAGCTGCGGGAGCGCGAGGCGACCAAGCTCGCGTCGTGGACCACCGCGCTGGACGGCGCGCTGCGCGACCGGGGCGCCGGTCCGCGCGAGGCGCAGCTCGCCGCCGCGGTCGGCGTGGCGCTGCTCGATGTGGCCGCCCGGCGCTGGCTGGCCGGCGCGGGTCCCGACGACCTCCTCACCGGGCTGCGCGCCACGGCGGAGGAGCTGATCACGCTGCGCTAGTCGTCGAGCCCCCAGAGCAGCGACAGGACGAGCGGCTCCCCGGCGCCGTCGCCGGGCATGACGTTCGAGATGAGCTCGATCCGGCGGTGGGTGCCGTCGGGGAGCACCGCGACGGTGACCAGCTCGGCGCCGCCGTTGGCCAGCGTGGCGCGGTGCAGCCGCACGAGCGCGTCGAAGTCCAGCCACCAGGGCCGGCGCAGCTCCGGATCGTCGAGCAGCGCGGCACGCGTGCGCCCGAACAGCCGGCAGGCCCCCGGGCTGGCGTGCAGGTAGCTGCGGTCGGGGCGCACGAGCAGCCAGCCGTCGCAGATCGACTCGAGCAGGCGGTGGGTGTCGGGCAGCAGCCGGGTGACGTTGACGAGCTCGCGGCCGTGCTCCAGCGGCAGCGCGACCTGCGAGCGAGTGCCGGCCCCGGGCGCGCTGTCGACTGCGAGCCGGCCCGCGCGCGCCTCGACGCGGCGGCGCAGGCGGTGCAGGCCCAGGTGCCCCTCCCGCGGACCCCCATGCGGGCCGCCGTCGAAGCCGATGCCGTCGTCCACGACCTCCACGAGCAGCTGGTCGCCCTCACGGCGCAGGCCCACTTCGAGCGTGCGGGCCTCGCTGTGGGCGACGACGTTGGCCACCAGCTCGCGGGCCACCTCGAGGACGAGCTCGGCGTCGGCGGGCAGCAGGTCGACCGCCTCGAGGCGCTCGACGAGGCGCATGGGGCGCCGCCGGACGGCGTTGGTGGCGATGCGCGCGATCCCCTCCGCGACGCCCACGTCGCTGAGGGACTCGTCGTGCTGGGCGCCGATGAGCGAGCGCAGGGCGGCGATGGCCTGCTCGATCGCGGCGGCTCCGCGGGCCTCGTCCCCGGCCAGGAGCTCCTGGCGGGCGACGGCCAGCAGCGGGAGCGCGTCGTCGTGGAGGGCGTCGGCCAGCCGCGTGCGCTCCGCGCGGCGCACGGCATCGGCGATCTCCTCCCACCCCGGCTCGGGCGTGCTCCCGTCGCGCGTCACGTGGCGTAGTTGTAGAGCCCCCGCCCCGTCTTGCGACCCAGCAGCCCGGCGGAGACCAGGCGCTGCAGGAGCGGCGGCGGCGCGAAGAGCTGCTCGCGCTGCTCGGCGTAGAGGGTCTCGGCCACGCCGAGGACGGTGTCCAGGCCGATGAGGTCCGACAGGGCGAGCGGCCCCATCGGGTGGTTGCAGCCCTTGACCATCCCGTCGTCGATGTCCTTCGCGGTGGCCAGGCCCATGTCGTACATGCGGATCGCGCTCAGGAGGTAGGGGATGAGGAGGGCGTTGACCGTGAAGCCGGCCCGGTCTGGGGCATCTATCGGCTCCTTGCCCAGTTGACCTGAGGCGAAGGCCCGCGCGCGGTCGGCCACGGCGGCGTCGGTGAGCAGCGACGGGATGACCTCGACGAGCGAGAGCACCGGCACCGGGTTGAAGAAGTGCAGCCCGAGCACGTGCGACGAGCGCGCCCCGGTCGCGACGCCGAGCTCGACGATGGGGATCGAGGAGGTGTTGGAGGCGAGGATCGCGTCGGGGTCCTCGAGCACCTCGGCCAGGCGCACGAAGGCGTCGAGCTTGGGCTGCTTGGCCTCGATGATCGCCTCGACGACGAGCTGGCGGTCGGAGAGGTGGGCGATGTCGGTCGTCCAGGCCAGGCGCTCCAGCGCCTGGGTGCGGTCGGCCTCCTCGACCTTGCCGCGGCGCACGGCGCGCTCCAGCGAGGCCTCGATGCGCGAGCGCGAGGCGTCCGCGCGGGCCTGGTCGGCCTCCACGACGATCACGTCGACGCCCGCGCGGGCGCAGACCTCGGCGATGCCGGAGCCCATCTGGCCCCCGCCCAGGACGCCGACGCGGTCGATGGTGCTGGCGGTGGTGCTCATGGGGGCGATCCTAGGCGGCGCCTGACGCCTCGTCAGGCGGGGCGCCCGCGTGGAGGAACCCGTCGGCGTCCAGCCAGCCGCGCTCCCCGGTGATCGCGCGCGCGTCGGGGCCTCCGACGGCCGCCCCGCGCAGGGCGATGGCGCCGCCGACCCCGGGGCCGACGGGCCGCTCGCCGGCGTCGAGGACCTCCACGCGCAGCCCGAGCGTCGGCCGGCCGAGCGAGCCGGCCTTGCGCCGCACGTGGTCGGGATCGAGGAACGTCCCGGCGCCCGCGGCGTCGGGCGGGGTGCGCGACGGCGCGAGCCACGCGTGGGGGAAGGCGTCGCGCAGGCGGCGCAGGCGGTCGGGCGGCGGGCCCTCCCCCTCCAGCACGACGAGGCGCACCCGGCCCGCGTCGTAGCGGGGCAGGTCCTCCAGCGCGGCGACGCGGTGGGCGGCCATCGGCGTCAGGCGCAGCACGGTCACGCGCTCGGCCTCGACGGCGCGCATGATCGCCTCGGGCTCGGGCTCGTCCAGGAGCACGACGCTGCCGCCCAGGCGCAGCACGCCGGTGCCGGGGACGTCGGCCCCGCCCACGTCCTCCAGGTCGCCCGCGACGAGCGCCCGGTCGGCCGCGGTGAGGCCGAGCTCCACCACGAGCGCGGTCCACGCCGCCTCGCACTGGCCGTGGGTGAGCGCGAGCGTGCGCCCGCCGCCCGTGGGCGCCGGGACGCGCACCAGGCGGTGGACGTCGTTGGCCAGGACGGGGTGGTCGGCCACCCGGGCGTCGCGGTGCTCGTGCACGAGCGCGTCGTGGTCGACGAGGCCGTCCTCCCCCGCGCGGACCGGGTCGCCGAGCAGGACGACGTCGACTTCGGGGCG
>CAXUES010000124.1:4614-8096 GCA_964250185.1 uncultured Solirubrobacteraceae bacterium
CCGGCACCGGCAGCAGTCCCAATGCACCGACGCCCGCCTCCGCCGTGCCGGCCGGTTGGCAGACGTACCGGGACTCCAAGTTCGGCTGGAGCATCGCCGTGCAGGACGACGTCGACGTCGGGGCGGACGACGCGCACGATCGCGTCCCAGCCGCGCGCCGTCGTCAGGACCAGGCGGGCGCCGGCCACCTGCAGCGCGGGGCCCCAGGTGCCCGGCCCGAGGCGGCGGTCCACGAGCAGCGGCGCGGCGCCGAGGCGGTCGGCGGCCAGCTGCGCCTCCAGCGCCTCGGCGCGGCTGCCGAGCAGGACGCCGACGACGTCGCCCGGGCCCACTCCGAGCGCGCGCAGGCCGGCGGCCAGGGCGTGGACGCGCCGGTCCAGCGCGGCGTAGGTCGTCCGTCGCCCACCCGCCACGAGGGCGACCTCGCCCGCGCGGCGCGCGGCGTGGTGGGCGAGCGCGGCGCTCGTGCAGCTCATCGCCCGACAGCCTCCCAGCGCCCGGCTCGACATGGCGTCAGTTCGCACTTGCACCCACGTCACGCGCCTGCGCAGGATCGGCCCATGAGCACCGCCGCCGCCGGACGTCCTGCCCACGCGTCGCCCCTCAGCCGGCTCTGGGACCGCCGCCTCGAGCGCTACCCCGAGAACGCGCCCCGCTTCCTGAGCCTCGGCATCGTGGTCATCACCACGGTGGTCCTCTACTACCAGCTGTACCTGGCCGGCGGGGTGGCCACGGACGTCATCCGCGACCTGGACATGTCGTTCGTGTACTTCGTGAACATCGCCGTCATCGGCTACCTGCTCGGGGCGCTTGCCTCGGTGATCGCGGGCTTCGCCGATCGCTACGGACGGGCCAACATCGTCACGGGCGGGCTGCTGGTCACCGGGGTGCTCTGCACGTTCGTGCTGCCCAACATGACCACCAAGGCGGGCTTCGGGATCGTCTTCATCGTCATCGGCTTCGTCGAGGGCATCGTGCTCGTCGCCACCCCCGCGCTCATCCGGGACTTCTCGCCGCAGCTCGGGCGCGCCTCCGCGATGGGCTACTGGACCCTCGGCCCGGTGCTCGGCAGCCTCGTGGTCAGCGCGGTCGTCTCGAGCTCGTCGTCCACCTCCTCGTGGCAGCACCAGTACACGGTCGCCGGCGTCGTCGGGCTCGTCGTCTTCCTGATCGCGCTCGTCGGCCTGCGCGAGCTCTCCCCCAACCTGCGCGACCAGCTCATGGTCTCCAGCAAGGACCGGGCCCTCATCGAGGCCCGCGCCAAGGGCCTGGACATCGCGGCGAGCCTCAAGCGCCCGTTCCGCCAGATGCTCCACCTGGACATCCTCGGGTCGGCGTTCGCGATCAGCGTCTTCCTGATCTTCTACTACGTCGCCGTCGGCTTCTTCCCCGTCTTCTTCGAGACGGTCTTCGGCTACTCGCAGTCCAAGGCCAACGCGCTGGGCAACTGGTTCTGGTCCTTCAACGTCATCGGGCTGCTCGTCGTGGGCTACGTCTCGGACCTGCTGCGCGTCCGCAAGCCGTTCATGGTCGCCGGCGCGATCGGCGCCGCCGTCTTCACCGCGATCTTCGCGATCGACGCCGCCCGCGAGCAGACGAGCTACGGCACCTTCGTGGTGCTCCTCGTCGTCATCTCGATCTTCCAGGGCATGGCCTTCGCGCCGTGGATGGCGAGCTTCACCGAGACGGTCGAGCGGCGCAACCCGGCGCTGACCGCGACCGGCCTGGCCGTGTGGGGACTGACGATCCGCGTGGTCATCGCGATCGTCATCTTCTTCGTGCCCAAGGTCGTCGACACCGTGACGCCGCTGGTGGAGCGGGGCCCCGCGGTGCAGGCGATCCTCGCCGACCCGACGCCCGTGGGCTCCACCACGGTCGGCGCGGTGGCCACGGCGGCCTCCGAGCACCCCGACGTCATCGCGCGCCTGCAGCAGATCCAGGCCAAGGGCGCGGGCGCCACTGCGGCCGACCAGGCCTACCTCACGACGACGGCTGCGCGCGAGCTCGGCCCGGCGCAGCTCGCCGCGCTCGGCGAGCCGACCCCGCAGCTCGGCGCGGCGCTGGAGGAGCTCGCCACCGTGGGCCCGCCCGTCGCGGCCGCGGCCGCGGACTCGCCGGGGCAGTGGCGGACCTACTTCCTCATCGGCGTGGCCGGGCACCTCGTGTTCATCCCGCTCACGTTCCTCATGGCCGGGTTCTGGAGCCCGCGCCGGGCCCGCGCGGCCGAGCGCGAGCACGAGGCCATGGTCGCCGAGGAGATGGACCGCCTGCGTCCGGGCGAGGGCGCCGCCGCGCTCACCCAGAGCGCGGCGACGTGACCGTCAAAGCGCGCCGATGCGCTTCGGCGGCCAGTAGCTGCCGACGGCCTGGCCGATGATCCAGGACCTCGGCACCGGGCCCCAGTAGCGGCTGTCGTCGGAGTTGCCGCGGTTGTCGCCCATGAGGAAGTAGCTCCCGGGCGGCACGGTGATCGGGGCGAGGTCGCAGGCGGCGCCCTCGCAGGAGCGCGCGAACGGCTCGGAGGCGCGGCGGCCGTTGCGCACGACGTGCCCGTCGCGCACCGCGATGCGGTCGCCCGGCAGGCCGACGACGCGCTTGACGAAGGTCGTGTCGGCCCGCCCCGGGGTGGGCCGGCTGCACGAGGTGCCGCTGTCGCCGCCGTCGTACAGCGGCCCCTGCCCCGGCACGCCGCAGGCCTGCGCCACCGCGCCGGCCGGCGGGGTGAAGACGGTGATGTCGCCGAGGTGCGGGGCGCCGCCGAGGCGGTGCGAGGCGCGGTCGACGACGATCCGCTCCCCCACCGCGAGCGTCGGCTCCATCGATCCGGACGGGATCCGGTAGGGCTTGACCGCGTAGGCCTGCACGACGACGGCGAAGAAGAGCGCCACGGCCGCCGAGGCGACGAGCTCGACCAGGCCGTTGCGGCGCCTGGCGGCGCGGCGCGGACGGCGGCGCATGGCGCCCGGCGGGCTAGGCGTCCGCGCTCAGCGCGGTGGCGGGCACGACGTAGCGCAGCGGCGTGGCCGGCCGCGAGAGGTCGCTCGTGTTGGTGCGCGCGGTGTGCAGGCCGCCCTTGGCCTTGGCGGCGACGGCGTCCTCGGAGACCCCGCCGTTGCTCTCGATCCAGCTGATGACCGCGGTGGAGTCGGCGCCGTCGGCGAGGATCGCCGCGCGTTCGATGACCCGCCCGCCGGAGCGGTGCGGCCGGGAGAGCCGCGTCACGAGCGTGCGGATGTCGTCGTCCTCCATGGCCACGACACTACTCCGCGTGGACCCGGCGTCAGCCGAAGTGGGCGCCGACGTCGGCGACGAGCACCGCGGCGTCGTCGGCCCAGCCCTCCTCGGGACGCTGGGCGTCGAGCACCCGCTCGGCCACCGCCCCCGGCGCGCCCCGCAGGCCCTCGAAGCAGCGCCGCACGCGCTCCAGCCCGACGTCGAGGGGCTCCGTGCGCCGCTCCACGACGCCGTCGGTGAACATCAGC
>CAXUES010000125.1:0-8071 GCA_964250185.1 uncultured Solirubrobacteraceae bacterium
CCGCGCGAGGGGCGCGGCGGCCAGCAGCTCGAGCAGCCACGCCTTGGCGATCTGCTCCCCGGCCACGGGCGGCAGGCCGGCGAGTGGGCGCGGACGGGGCATGCCCCACCATCATGCACCGCGGAGCGGAGGGATGGCCCCGCGCCTCGGCGTGTGAGGATGGGCGCGTGTCCGCCCTCCCCTCGATCGACGAGGCGCGCGCGCGGGTCCTCGCCGCCGTCTCCCCCCTCCCCACGGAGGTCGTCCCGGTGGCCGACGCGCTGGACCGCGTCCTCGCCGAGGACGTCGTCGCCGCGGCCGACGTGCCCGCCTTCGCCAACTCCGCCGTGGACGGCTTCGCCGTGCGCGCGCACGAGGGCGCGGCCTCCTACGCGCTCGTCGGCGAGTCGCGGGCGGGACGGCCCTCCTCCGCCGAGGTCGGTCCGGGGGAGGCCGTGCGGATCTCCACCGGCGCCGCGCTGCCCGCGGGCGCCGAGGGCGTCGTGATGCTCGAGCGCTCCGCCGAGCCCGGCGACGGGACCGTCGCCCTGGACGCCGGGGCGCGCACCGGCGACCACGTCCGCGGCGCGGGCGAGGACGTCCGCGCGGGCGCCACGGTCCTGCGGGCGGGGACGCTGCTGGGCCCGACCGAGATCGGCGTGGCCGTCGTGGCCGGCCGCGGGGAGCTGCGCTGCGCGCGGCGCCCACGCGTCGCCGTGCTCGCCACGGGGGACGAGCTGCGCCCGCCGGGCACGCCGCTGGGTCCGGGCGAGCTGCACGACTCCAACTCCGTGGGCCTCGCCGCGCTCGCCCGGCGTGCGGGCGCCGAGGTCGTCCTGCGCCGCGCCGTCGGCGACACGCCCGAGGCGACCCGGGCCGCCGTGGCCGAGGCGCGGGCGGCGATCGCCGCCGCGCTCGGCCAGGCCGACGTGCTCGTCCTCTCCGGCGGCGTGTCGGTCGGCCCGCACGACCACGTCAAGCCGGCGCTGGAGGCCGAGGGCGTGCGACAGGGCTTCTGGCGCGTCGCGCTGCGCCCGGGCAAGCCGACGTGGTTCGGCACCCGCGGCGAGCAGCTCGTCTTCGGGCTGCCGGGCAACCCCGTCTCGGCGATGGTCTGCTTCCTGCTCTTCGCCCGCCCGGCGCTGCGCGCCCTCGTGGGCGCGCCGGCGGGCGTGCCCCGCGGCCGGGCGCGCCTGGCGGTGGCCATCCCCCGGCACCCCGACCGCGACGAGTGCGTCCGGGTGACGCTGCGCGACGGGATCGCCGACCCCACCGGCGCCCAGGGCTCGCACCGGCTGACGAGCATGCTCGGCGCGGACGCCTACGCCCTGGTGCTCCGCGGCGCGGGCGAGGCCGCCGCGGGCGAGGAGGTCGACGTGGAGCTGCTGCCCGCCTAGGCGGCCTGTTCCATCATCGCTACATGGACGGCGGCTACGCCGCTTCCATGTACGCGACCATGCGGTTGGTCAGCGTCGTGAGCGCCGGGGTGAGCTGGTCGCCCGCCACGGGCTGCTCCGCGAGGATCGCCTCCAGGCGCACGCCGTAGGCCTCGTCGGTCTGCCCGGCCAGGCGCGCGGCGGCCACCGACGCGCGGCGGACGACCTCCGGGTCGACCGTCCAGATCGACTCGAAGCGCCGCGCGCGGTCGTCGGCGGAGCCCGGCTCGGTGACCCCGGGGACCTCCCAGGCCAGCAGCGCCGCGGCGAAGTCCGGCGCGTCGATGACGACCGCCCACTCGTTGCCGACCTTGTCGGCCTCGGAGATCGGCACCTCGACGGGCCCGCCCTCCGGCGTGGCGAGCTGCGGGAAGTCGGCGAAGACCGTCGCGGCCGTCGCGAACTGCGACAGCCGGCGGTAGCGCGTCTCGACCTGCCGGTAGAAGGGCTCGTTCTGGAAGGCGCCGAAGAGGATGGGCGCGCTCGCGCGGGCGAGCGCCTCGTGCTCGATCGCGCGCGAGATGGCCACGAGCGTGGCCTTGCGCAGCACCTGCGGGCGCCCGGGGTGCTCCTCGGCCACGGCGCCGTAGATCGACGGCCGGCCCCCGGCCAGCGTGCTCTCGCGGGCGCGCTCGATCGCGGCGGGCACCGACAGGCCGCGCGCGCGGAAGCCGCGGATGCGCCGGAGGGCCCGCACGTCGTCGCTGCCGTAGCGGCGGTAGCCCGACTCGGTCCGCGCGGGCTCGGGGAAGCCGTAGCGGGTCTCCCACATGCGGATGGTGCCGGCGGCGATGCCGGTCTTGTCGGCGACGTCCTTGATGGACAGGTCGGCGGGCAGGGTCGCTCAGAGCTCGATCGGGGTCGTGGTGCGGGTCAACGGGGGGAACGGCCGGGGAGGGCGCGGCGCCCTCAAGTCCCAACCTGACGCGTCTACGGCGCCCGGCAGGCGTGGGGTCACGAGCCGATGGGGAAGCACGAGCCAGGCGCATGACCCCACCTCGAGACGATCCCGACCGCACCACGATCCTCCTGACGGGGGCCACAGGCTACGTGGGCGGGGAGCTCCTGCCCACCCTGCTGGCCGCGGGCCACCGCGTCCGCTGCCTCGTGCGCGACCCGGCGCGCGCCGACCTGCCGGCCGGCGCGGAGGTCGTCCAGGGCGACGTCGTGGCCGGGACCGGCGTGGCCGAGGCGCTGGAGGGCGTCGACGTGGCCTACTACATGGTCCACTCGATGAGCGGCGCCGACGCGGGGGACTTCGTCCGCCGCGACCGCGACGCCGCGGAGAACTTCGGCCGGGCGGTGGCCGCCCACGCGGTCGGCCGGACGGTCTACCTCGGCGGGCTGGAGTCGGGCTCCCACGAGTCCGCGCACCTGCGCTCCCGCGCGGAGGTCGCCGAGGTGCTGGAGCAGGCGGTGGGCCCCGAGCGCTTCGTGCACGTGCGGGCGGCCATGGTCATCGGCGACGGCTCGGCCTCGTTCATCATGCTGCGCAACCTCGTGGAGAAGCTGCCGGCGATGCTCACCCCGAAGTGGGTGGACACGCGCTCGCAGCCCGTCTCCGTGCGCGACGTCGTCCGGGTCCTGGGCGAGCTGGCCACCTTCCCGGACCCGCCCGCCGAGGTGCAGGTCGGCGGGGCCGACGTGCTGACCTACCGCGAGATGATGGTCCGCTTCGCGGCCGTGCGCGGCCGCCGGGCGCCCGCGATCATCCGGGTTCCGGTGCTCTCCCCCGGCCTGAGCTCGCACTGGGTGTCGCTCTTCACCCCGATCGAGCAGGGCCTCGTCCGGCCCCTGGTCGAGGGGCTCGGGGCCGAGACCGTCGTCCGCGTGCCGCCGCCGCACGGCCTCAACGACGCCCCGCTGGGCTTCGACGACGCCTGCCGGCTGGCCATCGGACGTAGCCTGGGCGCATGAAGTCGCCCGCCCAGCGCATCTGGATGGTCTTCGCGGCGGCGTTCGCCGCGGCCTTCGCCGTCTTCACCGTGGCCACCGCGCTCTCCAAGCGCCTGCGCCACCCGCACGCCGAGGCGGTGGGCGGCGCCGTGCTGCACACCCCGACCGACGACACGGGGATCGACCCGGAGACGGGCTCGGTCCGCTCCGTGCAGGGCGCGGACATCATCCTCCCCGCCGAGGACGCCAAGGGCCTGTGGAACCCGGAGCACCTGGAGCGCCTCGCCCGCACGTACTGGCTCTCGCTCACGCGCTTCACCCTCGGGATCGTCCGGGTGCACTACACCGAGACCGAGCGCTACGTCGTGGTGCTCATCCCGCAGATCAAGCTCCTGACCTTCCAGGAGCCCGAGTACGAGATGGACCACGACCGCGGCATCGTCCGCTGGCGCATCGAGCGTGGCCTGCTCGTCTCCAAGCAGGGCCGCGGCGGCGACGGCTACCTCGAGCTCGACGTGGAGCGCCACGACTACCCCGACTGGGGCAAGGTCCGCCTGCACGTCGACGTGGAGGTCTCCAACTTCTACCCCGCGCTGACGGGCATCTCGAAGTGGTTCTACGTCAACACGCAGTCGCGCATCCACGTGATCGCCTGCCACTTCTTCCTGCGCCGGCTCATCCGCCACGACCTGGCCACCTCGAAGGTCGGCAAGTACGCGGGCCCCGGCACGATCGCCGACACCCCCGCGCCCGAGAAGGCCCGCGACCAGGAGCAGCTCGGGCCGCGGGTCGGCGCCGGCGCCCGGTCGTGAGCACGCACAAGGTCGACCGCGCGCTGAGCGCGCTGGGCGGCAGGGGCACCCGCTTCGAGCGGCCCCGCTCCGAGCTGCGCGACTGGATCTCCAGCGACGGCTCCACCGCCTTCGGAGCCGAGGCGGGCCGCTACCACCTCTACGTGTCGTGGGCCTGCCCGTGGGCGCACCGCACCGCGATCGGGCGGGAGCTCAAGGGGCTGCAGGACGTGATCGGCCTCTCCGTGGTCGACCCGATCCGCGACGAGCGCTCCTGGGCCTTCAACGAGCGCTACCCCGATCCCCTCAACGGCTGGGACTTCCTCGGCGAGGCCTACGCGGCGACCGACCCCGACTACGACAGCCGCCTGAGCGTGCCCGTCCTGTGGGACACCGCGACGCAGCGGATCGTCAACAACGAGTCCGCCGACATCCTGCGGATGATGAGCACGGGCTTCGGGGAGCTCGCCTCCCACGAGCACGACCTCATCCCGGCGGAGCACCTCGACGGGATCGACGCGCTGAACAGGCGGATCTACGAGGAGCTCAACAACGCCGTCTACCGGGCGGGCTTCGCCGGGGACCAGGCCGACCACGACGAGGCCGTGACCGGCATGTTCGCGCTGCTCGACGAGCTCGAGGAGCGCCTGTCGGAGTCGCGCTACCTCTTCGGGGACCGCCCCGTGGAGACCGACTGGCGCCTGTTCACCACGCTCGTGCGCTTCGACCCCGTCTACTACGTGCACTTCAAGTGCTCGCGCAAGCGCATCACCGAGCTGCCCAACCTGTGGGCCTACACCCGCGACCTGCACCAGGAGCACGGCATCGGCCACACGGTGCACCTCGACGAGATCCGCGCGCACTACTACCGCACGCATCCCTCGATCAACCCGAGCGGCCTCGTGGCCGCGCTGCCCGAGGCCTTCGACCTCGAGCTGCCCCACGGGCGGGGCTGACCGCTAGTAGCGGGCGCCCCCGACCTGGCGGAGCTTGGTCCGGTTGTGGCGGGCGGCGATCCGCCGCACCGTGCCCGTGCGCGAGCGCGTCACGAGCGACTCGGTGGTCGCCGCGCCCGCCGACAGGTAGCGCACGCCCTGCAGGACGTCGCCGTCGGTCACGCCCGTGGCGCTGAAGAAGCAGTCGTCGCCCTTGACGAGGTCGTCCTGGGTGAGCTGGCGGTCAAGGTCGTAGCCCGCGTCGAGCGCGGCCTGGCGCTCCTCGTCGTCGCGCGGCCACAGCCGGCCGACCATGCCGCCGCCCAGGCACTTCAGCGCCGCGGCGGCGATGACGCCCTCCGGGGTGCCCCCGATGCCCCAGAGCAGGTCCACGGGCGTCTCGGAGAAGGCGGCGAGGATCGCCCCGGCGACGTCGCCGTCCGTGAGCAGGCGCACGCGGGCGCCCTCGGCCTGGATCGCGGCGATGCGCTCGTGGTGGCGCGGGCGGTCCAGCGTGACGACGACGACGTCGCCGATGTCCACCCCGCGGCGCTCGGCGATGAGGCCCACGAGCTCCTCCGGGGACTTGTCGAGGTCGAGCAGGTCCACCAGCTCCGGGCCGGCGGCGAGCTTCTCCATGTAGACGCAGGGGCCCGGGTCGAACATCGTCCCGCGCGGGGAGAGCGCGATGACGCTCAGCGCGTTGGGCAGGCCCTTCGCCGTCAGCGTCGTGCCCTCCAGCGGGTCCACGGCGATGTCGACCTGCGGCTCGGAGCCGTCGCCGATCTGCTCGCCGTTGAAGAGCATCGGGGCCTCGTCCTTCTCGCCCTCGCCGATGACCACGACGCCGTCCATGGAGACCGTGTCCAGCACGAGGCGCATGGCGTCCACCGCGGCCTGGTCGGCGGCGATCTTGTCGCCCGCCCCGACCTTGCGCGCGCAGGCCAGCGCGGCGGCCTCGGTGACGCGCACGAGCTCGAGCGCGAGGTTGCGGTCGGGCCGCTCGGACGGATCGCTGGTGCTCATCGGTGCGCACCCTACGTGAACGCCGGATTGGTCCGGGTGCCGCGTGGGAAGGGCCAGGGGGTGATGGCTGAGCGCTACATCGGGGTCGACGTCGGAGGCACGAAGATCTCCGTGGCCGTCCTCGAGCGGGGCGTCCTCTCCGATCCCCACCTCGTCCCGACCGACACCTCCTCCTCCGGAGCGCTGGTCGACCAGATCGCCCAGGTCGTCCAGGGGGCGATCGACAGCGGCGAGGGCGAGGCGGCCGTCGGGGTCGGCGTGCCCGGCGTCGTGGACTTCGTCAACGGGCGGATCCGCTGGGCCCCGAACATCCCGGCCGACGACGTTCCCCTGCGCGACGAGCTCTCCGAGCGCTGCGGCGTGCGGGTCGTGATCGACAACGACGCGACCGTCGCCGCGCTGGCCGAGGCCTGCGACGACGCCGGGGAGATCATCCACCCGAGCCTCGCCATGCTCACGCTGGGCACCGGCGTGGGCGGCGGCGTCGTGCACGAGGGCCGGATCTTCCGCGGCTCCACGGGCGCGGCCACCGAGCTCGGCCACCTGCTCATCGCGCTGAACATGACCGAGGGCGTCCCCGACGTCGCCAGCCACTTCCCGCTGCCGGGCTCGTTGGAGCGCGAGGCCGCCGGCCGCGTGCTCGACCGCCTCGGCGCCTCGCGCGGCTACGCCGACGGCCCCGCCGTGGTGGAGGCCGCCCAGCGCGGCGAGCCGGGCGCGGTCGATGCGCTGCGCACGCTCGGCGAGCGCCTCGGCATCGGCATCTCCTGCGTCCTGCACGCCTACGAGCCCGAGGTCGTGTGCATCGGCGGCGGCGTGTCGGCCGCGGGGGAGCTCCTCATGGAGCCCGCCCGCCGCGTCGCGCGCGCCTGGACGCTCCCCGGCGTCGGGGAGCGCGCGGAGATCCGCCTGGCCCGCTGGGGCCCCGGCGCCGGCGTCCGCGGCGCCGCGCTGCTGGCCAAGCAGGAGATCGGCACCACCCCCACTTCCACCCTGAAGACGACTCAAGGAGCCTGACCCACGATGGCCACCACCAACACCCGCCTCGCCGCCATCACCGCGGCCGGCACCGCCGTCTGGCTCGACCAGATCCGCCGCGACCTCATCCAGGAGGGCGAGCTCGCCCGCATGGTGCGCGAGGAGTCCCTGCGCGGGGTGACCTCCAACCCCGCCATCTTCGAGAAGGCGATCCTCGGCGCCGACCTCTACGACGACATCATCGCCGAGTACGCCGGCAAGGGCTTCGACGCCCGCTCGATCTACCAGGAGATCGCCATAGCCGACGTCCAGGACGCCTGCGACGTCCTGCGCCCCGTCTACGACGAGCTCGACCACGCCGACGGCTTTGTCTCGCTCGAGGTCGATCCGGACCTCGCCCACGACACGGACAAGACGATCGCCCAGGCCCGCGAGTACTGGCAGCGGGTCGACCGTCCGAACCTGATGATCAAGATCCCGGGCACCGACGAGGGCGTCCCCGCGATCGAGACGGCGATCTCCGAGGGGATCAACGTCAACGTGACGCTGCTCTTCAGCGTGGAGTCCTACACGGCGATCGCCGAAGCCTACATCCGCGGCCTGGAGAAGCGCGTCCACGCCGGCGAGGGCCTGGACATCCACTCCGTGGCGAGCTTCTTCGTCTCGCGCGTGGACACGCTCGTCGACCAGCGCCTCGGCGACGGCCACGCGTCGCGCGGCAAGGCCGGCCTGGCCAACGCCCGTGCCGCCTACGCGAAGTACAAGGAGCTCTTCGAGTCCGAGCGCTTCGCGCGCCTCCAGCAGCACGGCGCGTTCGTGCAGCGCCCGCTGTGGGCCTCCACCGGCGTCAAGGACCCGACCTACTCCGACGTCATGTACGTCGACGGGCTCATCGCGCCCGAGACGGTCAACACCATGCCGATGGACACGCTGAAGGCCGCCGCCGACCACGGCGAGGTCACCGGCGCGACCGCCGACCGCGACCCGTCGGCCGACCTGGCCGAGCTCGCCGACGCGGGCATCGACATGG
>CAXUES010000126.1:0-232 GCA_964250185.1 uncultured Solirubrobacteraceae bacterium
CGAGGCGGCGGAGAGCTCCTCGGCGCCGCCCGTGAGCCCCAGCGTGGGCTCGAGCGGGCCGACGCGGCGCAGGAGCCCGTCGGTCCCGGCGAAGAGGTCGAGGTCGTCGCGGGTGCCGGTGAGCGTCGCGCGCACGCGCTCCAGCGGCCCGAGCTCCGCGCCGAACGCGTCGACGTCAGCCGGGGAGGTCGGCTCGGTCAGCGTGCCCTTCGGCGTGACGCGGACGAGGCGG
>CAXUES010000126.1:242-8036 GCA_964250185.1 uncultured Solirubrobacteraceae bacterium
CACCGCCCGTGACGTACCGGCGCAGCGCCGTGGCCAGCGCCGAGGGCAGCCAGCGCACGTCGCCCGCGAGCAGGACGCCGTCGTAGGAGGCCAGGCGGCCGGTGCCCGAGCGCAGCAGCGAGACGTCCGTGGTCAGGTCGAAGCGCTTGCGGCCCACGGCGGCCAGCAGGGGCCGCTCCGTGCCCGCGTAGGAGCCCGGGACCCCGTCGGCGAAGGGCCGCTCGCCCCGGGCGCTCAGGCCCTGGTCGAGGAGGTTCGGCCGCCCGTCGCCGTCGTCGTCGACCGGGTTGCGGCCCTGCCAGGTCAGCCAGGGCAGGACGACGAGCACGCGCCCGCTGCCGCGCACCGGCGTGCCCTGCACCGCCAGCGGGACGCGCTGGCTCGCGCCGCCCGCCCGCACGGTGAGCTCGTACAGCCCCGAGGCGCCCTCCGGCGCCCGGAAGGAGAGCTGCGCCCGCTCCCCGGAGTAGCGCGCGCGCACCGTGTCCGAGCCGACGCGGCGCAGCTGCGCGGTCCACGGCGCGCCGCGCGCGTCGATGAGCACCTGGGTGCGCTCCCCGGCGGGCACGGGCGCGTCGGGCACCTGCACGGCCAGGCGCCGGACGGTCACGCCGCCGTGACCGGGCCAGCGGCGCCCGTACTCGGCGGTCGGCAGGCCGGTGCCGCGCGCGAGCGGCACGGAGCCGCCGACGTTGCCCGCCCGGTCGCGCGCCTCGACGACCACGACGTAGGTCCCGGGGGTCGTCGCGCCGCGGCCGTCCCAGGTCCACGTCGTCGCGCCGCGGGGCAGCGCGACGCGCCCGACGACGTCCCGCGGCGCGCCCGGCGACGTGCGCACGACGCGCACCGCGTTGCGGACCCCCGAGGAGGCGAAGCGCACGGTGAGCGGCCGCCCGTCGGGCCGCGGCAGGATCTCCGGCCCGTAGGCGCCGTCCGGGCCGATGGTCAGCACGCGCGGCGTCGGGGCCTCGGTGTCCTTGACCATGACGTCGGGGACGATGAAGGAGCGCCCCTCGCCCTCCAGCGTCACGCGGTAGCGGTAGCGGCCGTCGGGGACGAGGCGGCCGTCGTCGTCGCGGCCGTCCCAGGAGAGCCGCACGCGCCGGTACGCGCGGACCTGCAGGTCGCCGGCCAGGCGCCGGACGGGATCGCCGGCCCGGTCGAGAATCTCGACCGTCACGCGGTCGGTGGAGGAGACCACGAAGGAGAAGCGCGCGCGGTCCAGCCGCCCGTCGCCGTTGGGGGAGAAGAGCGGGCCGCGCTGGGTGCGCTGGATCGGCGGCGGCTCGTTCTTCACCCGCTGGGCCACGAAGAACGCGCCGAAGGTGGCCAGCACGAGCACCGCGAAGAGCCCGCCGGCGATGCGCGTCATGCAGGCAGGTCGCCGAGCTCGGCGAGCTCCCCGTTGGCCACGTCGTGGTCCATGAACGAGGCCAGGCCGCGTGGGTCCTGCCGGCAGCGGACCGCGCGCACGACGCCGCGGTGGCAGACCACGAGCGTCGGGACCGTCGCAGCGGCGTCGAGCTCGAGGAGCGCGCCGACGACCCGCTCCTGGAAGCCGCGCAGCGACTCGCCGCCGGGGAAGGCGAACGCGGGGTCGGTGGCGTGGTAGGCGGCGTAGGCCGCGGGCTCCTCGGCCTCCACGTCGTCCATGAGCCGTCCGGTCCAGTCGCCGACGTCGTGCTCCATGAGGCGCGGGTCCTCGCGCACCTCCAGGCCCAGGCGCGTCGCGACCGCGTCGGCCGTGCGCCGCGCGCGGGGCAGCGGCGAGCTGATGAGGGCCGCCACGTCGCCGCGCTGCGCGGCGTGGGAGGCCAGCGCGTGGGCCTGCTGGACGCCGAGGTCGGTCAGCCCGACGGGCGCCTGGCCCTGGAAGCGGCGCTCGGCGTTGGAGGGCGTCTGGCCGTGGCGGGCGAGCAGGAGCATCAGGCCTCCGGCACGGGATCGGGGACCACGCCGAGCTCCACGAGCGTGTCCGAGCGCAGGCCGAGGCGGAGCGTCTCCAGCGAGAGGACGTCCTCCGGGGCGATGTTCCCCAGGCTCACCTCGGTGCCGAAGCGCTTGAGGAACCAGACCTGCTGGGCCTTCTGCGGGGCCTCGAAGACGAGCGCCTCGATCGGCACGGCGTGGACGATCTCGTCGATGAGGCCCATGCGCGCCTCGCCGTCGTGGCGGAAGATGCCCGCGGTGCCGCTCTCGCGGCCCTCTGCGACGACCTTCCACGCCCCCGCCTCGAGCTCGCCCTGGATGAGCTCGACCCAGCGGTAGGGGGCCATGATCGTCTCGGCGTCCTTGGAGCCGACCTCGGAGAGCACGCGCAGGCCCTCCCCCGCCAGGCGCGCCACGAGCGCGCGCTTGCGCTCGGGCTCCAGGGCGATGGTGCCGTCGGAGACCTCGACGTGGGAGAGGCCGAGCTCGGCGAGCCATGCCACCAGGCCGTCGACGCGGCCCTGGCGGACGGCGAGCTCGGTGAGGGTGCCGCCGAGCATGACCGGGACGCCCGCCGCGGCGTAGCGGGCGAGCTTGGGCTCCAGGTTCTGCGTGACCAGCGAGGTGCCCCAGCCCAGCTTGACCAGGTCGACGCTGTCGCCGCAGACCTCCAGGAGCCCGTCGACCGCCGCGAGCGACAGGCCCTTGTCGAGCACGACCGTGAGGCCGTGCTCGCGCGGGCGGGCGCTGCGGGCGGGCAGGTCGAGGAAGGGCGGCACGGGCGGCGTCGAGCGCGCTAGCGAGCGCGGTCTGCGCCGATCGTGACGACGACGTCGGCGGCCGAGCTGCTCACGCCGGGCGGCGCGGTCGCCGAGCTCGCCGGGACGACGTTCTGCGGGCGCACCTTCAGGAACGACAGCGCGGCGATGTCCAGCGCCGCGGCCTTGGCCCCGTCGGCGTAGGAGATGATCGTGGTCTGGCGGCCCTGGTCGGGGTCGGTGTCCGCGTTGGCCGCGGCCTGGTAGCCGCGGTCGGTGATCTGGCGCTGCAGCGAGGCGGCGATCCCCGACACGCTCGTGCCGTTGAAGACCTGGACGGAGAAGTCCCGGCGCTGGGCCGGCGTGAGCGCCGCGGTGGTCGTCGTGCGCGGCGTGGTGGCCGCGGCGCCGTCGGAGCCGATGGTGTTGCCGGGCTGCGCCGCCCCGGTCTGCGAGGCGGTCGAGCCGCCGTCTGAGCCGCCGAGCAGCACGATCCCGAGCACCACGACGACGGCCACGAGCGCCGCGCCGACGCCGGCGAGCACCCACGGGTTGCGCCCGCTGCGCTCGCTCGTGCCGCCCGTGAGCGGCGCCGTGGGGCGCGCCGAGGTCGGCGGCGGCGTGACGGCGCGGGAGGCGGGGCGCGCGCCGGTGGTCGACGGAGCGGCGGCCGCGGGAGCCGACGCGGCGGCGGCCGTGGCGGGCGCACCCGCACCGGCGGGAGCGGCCGCGGGCGCTCCCGCCGTGGAGGGCGTTCCGGCCGCGGTCACGGCGCCGGCGGGCGGCTTGGGCGCCAGCGGCCCGGCGGCGGCGCCCGCCGCGGCGGTGGCGCCCGCGGCGGCGGTGGTGCCGGCCGGCACGGGCTGCCGGGGCCGCGGCGCGCCGTTGGCGCCCTGCGGCTGCGCCGGAGCCGTGACGGGACGGGGGACGGGCGCGGCCGCGGGACGCGGCGGCGCGGGCTGGCTCCCGGCGGCGCGCGCGGCGGCTGCGGCCTCCGGGGCGTCGCCGGCCCATTCGCGCAGGCGCTTGAGCTCCCTGGCCTGCCCGAAGTAGAGGAGGGAGAGGACGGCCAGCCCGAGGATCGCGGCCAGTCCGGCGTACGCGCCGACGCGCTCGACCTGGTTCCCGATCTCGAGCTGCGCGAGGAGCACAGCCGACATGAGGCGCGGAGTGTAAGGACTGCGGCGGCGATCAGACGGCCGAGGGCCGGTCGGCCCCCATCCGGACCGCGTGCGCGGGCTGCATCATCTCGGCGACCTTGGCCGCCAGGGCCGCCGCGTCGCCCTCCAGCACGAGCAGCCCGATCTGGTCGAACATCGCCTCGACCTCGCCCACCTCGCGGGGCGGGCGCTCGGCGAACATGATCTTCTCCGCCGGGGTGGGCAGCACGTGCTCGCCCGGGTTGAAGAGCTGCTCGTCGAGCTTCTCCCCCGGCCGGCGGCCGACCTCCTCGATGGCGATGTCCACCCCGGGCTGCAGCCCGGAGAGCTCGATCATCGCCTCGGCGAGGTGCCAGATGTTCACGGGCTCGCCCATGTCCAGCACGAACGTCCGCGGCGTCCCGTCGGCCAGCGAGCCCGCCCGGATGACGAGCTGGACGGCCTCCGGGATCGTCATGAAGTAGCGCTGCATGCGGCGGTCGGTGACCGTCACGGGGCCGCCCATGGCGATCTGGCGGCGGAAGATCGGGACCACCGACCCGCTCGAGCCCAGGACGTTGCCGAAGCGCACGCTGGCGTAGTGGGTGGCCGGCCAGCGCTGCTGGGCGGCCTCCACCGCGAACTCGGCCAGCGCCTTGGAGGCGCCCATGACCGTCGCGGGCCGCACGGCCTTGTCGGTGGAGATGAGCACGAAGGCCCGCACGGCCGACTCCCCGGCCAGCCGCGCCAGCGCCCGGGTGGCCAGCGCGTTGTTGCGCACCGCCTCGACCGGGTTGAGCTCCATGAGCCCGACGTGCTTGTAGGCCGCCGCGTGGAAGATGACCGTCGGGCGGTGCTCCGCGAGGACCTCGCGGATGCGCTCGTGGTCCTTGACGTCGCCCAGGACGGCGGCGAGCGCGTCCGGGTGGACGTGGCGGTCCTCCAGCAGCTCGCGCTGGATCGTGAAGAGGTGCTCCTCGGAGTGGTCGAGCAGCACGAGCTTGCGGATCCCCACCCGGGAGATCTGCCGGCACAGCTCCGACCCGATCGACCCGCCCGCGCCCGTGACGAGGACGACGTCGCCCTCCAGCCAGCGGCCCACGCGGTCGACGTCCATGCGCACGGGCTCCCGGCCGAGCACGTCCTCCACCCGCACCTCGCGCACCTGGCGCACGACGTTGCCCGTGCCCTGCAGCAGCTCGAAGACCGTGGGCATCGTCCGCACGGGGATCCCGCGGTCGCGGCAGGCCCGCACGACGCGGCCGCGCAGCGTGCCGGGGGCGGACGGGATCGCGATGGTCACCTCGTCGGGCTCGAGCTCGTCGAGGACCCGCGCGAGGTCGCGCTCCTCCGTGCCCCCGAGGACCTTGACCCCGTCGATGCGCTGGCCCGCCTTGAGGGGGTCGTCATCGATGAACCCCGCGGGCGCGAGCCCGAGCTCCGGGTTGCGCAGCACCTCGCGGAGCACGAGGCGGCCGCCGTCGCCCGCGCCCACGATGAGCAGCCGCCGGGCGTCGCGCCGGGCGCGGAACCCGCTCAGGGGCCGCTCGTAGATGGCGTGGGCGACGAAGCGCGCGCCCACGCAGAGGAAGAGCGTGGAGAGGAAGAAGAGCGCGATGACGCCCGTGGGCATCGACACCGCCGCCTCGCCGGCCCGCCCGCCGACCCGCACGGGCTTGAACGCCGCGACGTAGGCGACCTGGGCGAGCGTGGCCAGCACGACGGCCTGCACGACCCGCGCGTAGTCGCGCTGGCCGGAGTAGCGCCAGAACTTGCGGTACAGGCCCGACAGGGCGAAGGCGACGAGCGCCATGGCGACCGTGGGCAGGATCGTGGCCTGCAGCAGGTCGGCGTACCGCGGGGGGATCGCCCCGTCGAAGCGCAGGCGGTAGGCCAGGAACGTGGCGAGCGCGACGAGCAGGCCGTCCACCGCCAGCTGCGGGACGGCGTGGCGGTGCAGGAGCCACCCTCCGGGGCGCAGACGTCCGCGCATCAGCGCCCGAGCCTAGTCACCCAGGCGCTCGATCTCACCCGTCGCGAGGTCCAGCACGGCCGCGTGCACGTCGTCGCGGAAGGGCAGGTGCACGCAGGCGCGCACGGCCTCGGCGCCGGCGCGGGCCGCCGCGCGGGGGTCCGTGAAGGCCCCGGGCGCCCAGCCCGGCGCCTCCCCGGTGTCCTCCTCGAGCTCGGCGACGAAGTCCGCGTCGGTGAAGGAGGCCATGCCGCACTGCGTGTGGGTCATGACCACCACGGAGCGGGTGCCGAGCTTGCGCTGGGAGATGGCCAGGGAGCGCAGCTCGGCGTCGGTGATGATCCCGCCGGCGTTGCGCATGACGTGGGCCTCGCCGGGCCCGAGGCCCAGGAGCGCGTTGAGATCGATGCGGGCGTCCATGCACGTGACGATCGCCACCCGCAGCGACGGGGGCGCATCCAGGTCGGCGACGTCGAGCCGGCTCGGCCGGTCCAGGAGCTCCCGCAGCGCGTCGGTCATGGCCCGGATCGTCCCACGGGCGCGCAGAGGAGGTCGACCAGGAGCCCCGGGTCGCGGCGGATGCGGTCGGGCGCCGAGCCGTCGGCCGCCCGCGGGCGCTTGACGAGCTCGAGGTCGGCCGCGTCCTGGAGGCGGCGCATGCGGCCCTCCGCGATGAGGGCGTCGTCCACGGCGCCCGGCCGGCCCTCGAACGTCGTGTAGACCGGCGTCCCGAGCGCGACGGCCTCGCGGTTCATCGTGCCCCCGGCGCTGATGACGAGATCCGCGTAGGCGATCAGCGACTGCGCGTCCACGGCCCGCTCCGGGACGATGAACCCCGCGCCCGCGAGCTCCTCGCGCTGGGCGGCCACGCGCGGCAGCACCACGGCCTGGGTGCCGCGCAGGCGCTCGAGCACCCCGGTGAAGAGCGGGTTCTCGAAGCGGTGGTAGAGCGAGACCGCCGGCGGCGTGCGGACCACGGCGATCGGCGCCGACTGGTCCAGCCCGAGCTCGTCCAGGACGGCGGGATCGGGCTCGAAGGCGCTGAGGTAGTACTCCTCCTTGAGCCCGGGGTAGCGCTGGAGCTTGCGCCGGGCGCCGTAGCGGTCCAGGCGCTCGGGCGGGATCGCCTCGGGCACGACGACCGCCTGGGCCAGGCGGCAGTTGATCGTGTGCTGGACCGTGGCCCACTCGTAGTCGAACATCGTCGAGCAGGGGATCCGCAGGACCCGGGCGGCCACCGTGATGTCGTTGGAGCCGTGGCCCAGCGCGAGGTCGAACGGCCCGTTGGCGCGCGCCCAGCGCACGAGCGCCGTCGACCGCGAGGCCAGGCCGACGGCCTTGGCGGCGACCCGGCCGCCGCGGTGGTAGCCGACGATGTCGTGGGCGAGGCCCAGGCGATCGGCCAGCCCCAGCGTCTGGGCGAAGTCGCGGGCGGTGACGCGGACCTCGTGCCCGCGCCGGCGCAGCTCGTCGACGACCGGCGCGAGGACCAGGACGTGCGGCGAGTTGGTGAGGTCGACCCAGACCCTCACGCGACGAGCGCGCCGCGGACCGAGGCGGCGACCTCCTCGACCTGCTCGCGGGTGATCGCCGCGGAGATCGGGACGGCCAGGTGCGTGCGGGCGAGCTCGTCGGTGACCGGGAGCGAGCCGGCCGCGGGCGCCCAGCGCGCCATCGCGGGCTGGGCGTGGATCGGCGTGCGGTAGTAGCCGCGGGCCTGGACGTCGTCCGCGGCGAGCTGGGCGGCGATCGCGTCGGGGTCGTCGGCCCGGATGACCATGAGGTGCCACGCCGGCTGCGCGCCGTCCGTCGCGACCTGGAGGCGCACCGGGACGCCCTCGAGCGCCTCGGCGTACCAGCCGCCGGCCGCGCGGCGGTGCGCGGCCCAGTCGTCCAGGTGGGGCAGCTGCACGCGCAGGATGGCGGCCTGCAGCTCGTCCAGGCGCGAATTGTAGCCCACCTCGGAGTAGGTGACCTTGTCCTTGGAGCCGTGGAA
>CAXUES010000127.1:0-3631 GCA_964250185.1 uncultured Solirubrobacteraceae bacterium
CGATGTCGTTGGCGATGCGCGACTGCACCTCGCCCGTGCGGGTGCGCGTGAAGAACGCGAGGCTCAGGCGCTGGAGGTGGCGGTAGACCGACGTGCGCAGGTCGTGCATGACCTGCTGGCCGACGACGTTGCTCAGCCAGGTCTGCCCCACGCTGAGCGCGCCGGTGGCGATCGCGATGGCGATCATCCCGCCGACGAGCCAGGCCAGCAGCGTCGTGTCCTGCTGTGGGATCGCCACGTCGAGGACCTCGCGCAGCAGGAACGGCGAGACGACGCCGAGGCCGGCGGAGATGACGATGAGGCCGAGCACCACCGTCAGCCGCGCCCGCGAGGGGGCGAAGAGCCGGGTGATGCGGCGCAGTTCGGGTGATCGCTCTGAGGTGCTCAAGTGCCACGCAGTCTAGCGCGGGTACTTGAGCACCTCAACTAACTAGGTGAGCGGCCCGCAGACCGCGTCGTCCTGCTCGCCCTCGGGCGGGGCACCCGATCCCCCGGAGAGGTAGAAGGGGTTCGGGAGCTTCACCTGGCGCTCCGCGGCGCCGCCGAAGAGGTCGGTGCACTGGTCGCCGACGTTCTGCAGGATCGTGTAGCCCTGCGCCTCGATGTCCTGCCGTGCGTCGCGCTTGTAGGTGCCCGAGTCGTCGCCGAGGTTGGCCTTGAAGGTCACCTGCGGGTCGGCGCCGTAGCCCTGCTCGGTGAGGTTGCTCAGCGTCTGGGGCTGGATGGCCGTCGGCCGGGCGGTGACGAAGAACGTCATCGCGCCGCGCGACGTGGCGAGGTCGTAGAGGGCCTTCACCGGGGCCAGGGCGATGTCGGTGCCGGCGATGGCCGGCGGGAACTGGCCGGCCGACCCGCCGCCCGGATCGCCCGCGAACGGCTGCTGGCCCGCCCGGCCGAGGTAGTTCGACATGGCGGTCTCGTCGATGTCCAGGACGATCGCGGTCTTCGTGGGCACCGTGGCGCAGGCCGCGGCGGTCGGGGTGAACGCCGGCGCGGGAGCCGTGGGCGTCGGCGCCGGGACGGTCGGCGTGGGCACCGGCACCGGGGTGGCGGGTGCGGCGGTGGTCGTGGTGGTCGCCGTCGAGGTGGTGGTGGTCGTCGGGGCGGGCGTCGAGGGCGTCCCGATCCCCGAGCGCGCGATCCGCACGCTGGAGCTCAGCGAGCCGACGCGCCCGGCGCGCAGGCCGATCCGGCGCAGGGTGCGGGCGCCGGCGCGCGTGAGCGTCGCGGGCGCCGCGGTCACGCGGGCGGTGCCCGTGGACGGCGACAGCGTGGTGGCGCCGCGGCCGCGGGCGAGCGCCAGCAGCGTGACGCGGCGGCCGCCGAAGTCGCCCGTCAGGCGTCCGGAGCCCGGCCGCAGCGTGAGGCGCACGTCGCGCAGGGTCCCGGCGCGCCCGCCCCGCGTCAGGCGGACCGCCCCGCGGTGGTAGATGACGACCTTGGACGTCGTCAGCAGCGCACGCGAGGCGGGGAAGCGCAACGTGCGCGCGGAGGCCGTGGCGCCGCCGCTCGCGGTGGTCCGCGCGCCGCGGAGCGCGCCCGCCCGCAGGGTGAGCGTCGTGGTGCCGCTCAGGCCGGTCTGCGCGACCGCGCCGACCGGTGCCGCCCGCACCGAGGCGCCGGGCGCGGTCAGCCCCGCGGCGACGCAGGCCGTGCGCTGGGCGTCGATCTCGTCCAGCCGGGCGAGCAGCTGCGCGCGGGCGGGCGCCGCCGCGGCCTCGACGTCGGCGAGGTAGGCGCCGGAGCGCACGTACTCGCGCAGCGCGTCGGGGCTCGCGTCGCGCGGCGGCGGGGCGGCCAGGGCGCTCGCGGGGAGCAGGAGCGTGAGCCCGGCGCCCAGGACGACGGCGCAGTGGCGGGGAGAGGGGAGCGTCATGCGACCCGACAGCTTCCCGGTCGGACGGGCGGCGCGTGTCATCAACTCGTCAACGGTTGCGCTTGCGCGAGGCCCGGGCGACCTTCTGGCGCTTGCGGGCCCGCGCCTTCGCCCGCTGGGAGCGCACGGCGGTCCCGCCGGCGCCGTCCAGCGCCGGGTCGCTGCCGGTGCGCGGCCCGCCCCGTGGGCCGTCGGGCACGCGGGAGCGCTCCTCCCCCGCGACGGAGCGGGCGTCGCGGGCGATGAAGAACCCGATGCCGAGGACGAGCGCCACGCCCGAGACGATGATGAGCGTCTGCACCCCGCCGGACAGGCCGCCGTCGTCGGAGCGGTCGGCGTCGGCGACGGGCCCCGACGTCTCGGTCTGGGGCGCGAACGGGTTGGCGCCCGTCTGCGCGTGGGCGGCGGCCGGGGCGAGCAGCGCGAGGACGAGCGACAGGGCGAGCACGTGGCGGCGCATGGGCGGGCAGGATGCCGCATCCGGTGGCGTTCGCGGGCGGTCCCCCGGCGATAGCCTCCGTGGTCCATGGCCAAGCAGCAGCGCCCCGTCCGCATCGAGCAGAAGTCCGCCCTCTCGGCCATGCAGGGGCTGGAGAGCCGCACGGACGAGGAGCTCGAGCGCGAGCAGCAGTTCAAGGCCGCCGCGCTGGCCATCCTCGGCGCCCGCGCGGCCGAGCGCTACGACGCCGAGAAGGCCCGGGGCTACTTCCGCCGCGCCGTGGCCGCCGCCCGTCCGCAGGAGCGCATGCAGCTGCGCCGCATGGCCGACGCCTCCCTGGCCATGGCCGAGCGCCGCCCCGACGACCTCAAGGCCGCGATGGAGCGCCTGGGCCAGGAGGCGCCCTCGAGCCGCCAGCTGTTCCTGCTGCGCATCATGGGCCTCCTCGCCCCGGCCCAGGGCGCCTCGCGGCTCATGAAGGCGCGCGCGATCGGCCTGCTGGTCCTCATCGTCGTCGTGCTCATCGCGATCGGCGCCCTGCTCATCAAGCTCATCTCCTGGCCCATCCCGGGCTCGGCGGGCATCGGCACGTCGATCGTCTTCGGCGCGGTCCTCATGGTCATCGTGCTGGTCGTGGCGGTCCTCCTCGGACGCCGGCGCCAGCAGAACGCGCAGGCCAAGGCGCGCGCGGGCATCACCGCGCCGCCGACCAAGGCCGCGGCCAAGCCGCCGAAGTCCACCCGCGTCGGGAAGTAGGCCGCAGGCGGTGTGCGGGCGCTACGCCATCGCGGGCCCCTCCCCCGCCGAGCTGCGCACGCGCTTCGCGCTCGGCGACGAGGTCGAGCTGCGACCCCGCTTCAACGTCGCGCCGACCGACCCGGTCCCGGCCGTGACGCTCACGCGCGCGGGCGAGGTGCGCGGCGAGCTGCTGCGCTGGGGGCTGGTGCCCCACTGGGCCAAGGACCTCAAGGGCGGCGCGCGGATGATCAACGCGCGCGCCGAGACCGTGGCGGAGAAGCCCGCCTTCCGCGACGCCTTCCGCTCCCGCCGCGTGCTCGTGGTCGCCGACGGGTTCTACGAGTGGGAGCGCCACGCGCGCTCCCCCGCGGCGCGCAAGCGCGCGCACCACATCGGCCTGGCCGGCGGCGAGCCGTTCGCCTTCGCCGGGATCGCCGCGTCGTGGCGGGGCGGCGAGGACCCCGACGCCGTCGTGCGGACCTGCGCGATCCTCACCACCGCGGCCAACGACGCCATGGCGCCGCTGCACGACCGCATGCCGGTGATCCTCCCGCCCGAGGCCGAGGAGGCCTGGCTGG
>CAXUES010000127.1:3641-8013 GCA_964250185.1 uncultured Solirubrobacteraceae bacterium
GCCGGGTCCCGTGCTGGACGAGCTGCTGCTCGGCCTGCCCTCCGAGGCGCTGCGCCTGCGCGCCGTGGGGCCCGCGGTCAACTCGGTCCGCAACGACGGGCCGGAGTGCCTGGAGCCGCCTCCCGAGGAGGAGGACGCGGCGCCCTCGCTCTTCTAGGCCCCCGGGATGCCGTCGGTCGCGTGCAGGTCGGCGAGCGCGACGACGATCTCCTCCGGCGTGCTGCGGGCCAGGACGATCGTGGCCTCCTCGTCGGCCGACGGGTTCTCCTCGCGGTGGGGCACGTAGGCGGGCACGAAGACGAAGTCGCCCGGGGAGGCCTCGAGGACGAGCTCCTCGCCCTCCGCGTCGAGGCAGACGAAGCGGGGGTGGCCCGCCACGACGTAGATCCCCGAGTCGGCCGGGCCGTGGTGGTGGTCGCCCGAGCGGTCGCCCGGCGCCATGACGTTGCCGCCCATCCACAGGCCGGTGGAGCCTGTGAGGCGCCCGGAGATCGTCGCGTAGCGGCGCATGCCGGGCGTCTGTGGCGTGTCCGAGCTGCGGTCGTCGGGACCGAGGAGGCGCAGGGGCCGGCGGTGGGCGGGGACGGCCATCGGCCGAGCCTGTCAGGTTCCATCCGCCGCGCGCGACACCCTGCTCGTGATGCGCCTCCTCCACACCGCCGACTGGCACCTCGGCCGCGCCTTCCACGGCGAGGACCTCCTGGGCGCCCAGGCCGCGGCGATCGACGCGCTCGTCGACCTGGCGGCGTCCTCGCGGGTGGACGCGGTGCTCGTCGCGGGCGACGTCTACGACCGCGCCCTGCCGCCCGTGGGCGCCGTCGAGCTCGCCTCGGAGGCGCTCGCCCGGCTCGCCGAGGTGGCGCCGGTCGTCGTCATCAGCGGCAACCACGACTCGGCCTCGCGCCTGGGCTTCGGCACGCGCGTCTTCGAACGCGCGGGCCTGCACGTGCGCACGGAGGTCGCCGGGATCGGCCGGCCCGTGCTCCTCGGCGACCTGGCGGTCTACCCCGTGCCCTACCTCGAGCCCGACGCGGTCCGCGAGGCGCTGGGCGCCGGCCGCGGCCACGAGGCCGTGGTCACCGCGGCCATGGACCGCGCCCGGGCCGACCTCGCCGGGCGCCCGGCGGGCACCCGCGCCGTCGCCGTCGCTCACGCCTTCGTGGCCGGGGGCGCCGAGAGCTCCTCGGAGCGCGACCTCGCGGTGGGCGGCGCGGCGAGCGTCCCGCCCCGCGCCTTCACGGGGATGGACTACGTGGCCCTGGGCCACCTGCACGCGCCGCAGTCGGCGGGCGGCGCGCGCGTGCGCTACGCCGGCTCGCCGCTGGCCTACTCGTTCTCCGAGGCCTCCCACGTGAAGTCCGCGACGCTCGTCGAGCTCGGCGCCGCCCGCGAGGCGCCTGGGCTGGAGGTCGTGGCGCTGCCCGTCCCGCGCGGGCTGCGCGCGCTGCACGGCACGCTGGCCGAGCTCCTCGCCGACCCGGGGCTCGCCGACGCCGAGGGCGACTGGGTGCAGGCGACGCTCACCGACGCGGAGCGCCCGGCCGACGCGATGGCCCGCCTGCGCCGGCGCTTCCCGCACGCGGTGGTGCTCCTCTTCGCGCCCGAGGGCGCCGAGTCGCGGGCGCCGACGGCCTACGGGTCGCTGTCGGCCCTGGGCGACGAGGAGCTCGTGTCGCGCTTCGTCGTGGACATGCGCGGCGGCGACGGCCCCCGCGAGGCCGAGCTCGAGCTGCTGCGCGACGCCCTGGCCGGTGCCCGCGTGACCGGGGCGGCGGCCTAGCCCGTGCGCCTGCACCACCTGACCGTCACGGCGTTCGGCGCCTTCGCCGGGACCGAGGAGGTCGACCTGGACGCGCTGGCCGCGGGCGGCCTCTTCCTCCTGCACGGCGACACGGGCGCGGGCAAGACGACGCTGCTGGACGCCATCTGCTTCGCGCTCTACGGCGAGGTGCCGGGCGTGCGGGCGCGCGACGGGCTGCGCTCCCACCACGCGTCGCCCGACGTGCGCACCGAGGTGGCCCTGGAGGCGACGCTGCGCGGCGAGCGGCTGCGCATCACGCGCACGCCCCGCCAGGAGCGGCCCAAGCGGCGCGGCACCGGCACCACCGAGGAGCCGCCCACGGTGCTCGTGGAGCTCCTCGGCCCGGGCGGCGAGGCCGTCAAGGCGCTGGCCACCCGCGTGGACGAGGCCGGGCGCGAGCTCGAGGAGCGCCTCGGCCTGAGTGCGCAGCAGTTCTGCTCCGTGGTGCTCCTGCCCCAGGGCGACTTCGCGACCTTCCTGCGCGCGAGCTCCGACGACCGCCACGCGATCCTCGACGAGCTCTTCGACACGCGTCGCTTCGCCGACGCCGAGGCCTGGCTCAAGCAGCGGCGGATCGCGGCCTCGGCCGAGCGCGTCGAGGCCGAGCGGGCGCTCCGCGACGTCGCGGTGAGCCTCGCCGAGGTCGCCCGCGAGCCGCTGCCCGAGGCCGCCGAGCGCGACCCGGACGCCGTGCGGACGTGGGCGGGGACCGTCGCCGTGGCCGCCGAGGCGCACGCCACCACCGCCGAGGCCGCCGCGGGCGGGACCCGGATCGAGCGCGACCGCGCCGACGTGGCGCTCCAGCGGGCCGCCGCGCTCGTCGACCGCCGCCAGCGCCACCTCGCCGCGCAGCGACGCCTGGCCGACGTCGTCGCCCGCGCCGGCGAGCGGGAGGCCCTGCAGGCCGAGCGCGACGCGGCCCGCCGCGCGGCGCCGGTCGCGGCGCTGCTCGGCGTCGCGGCCGCGGCGCGCGATGCCTCCGCCGCGGCCCGCCGCGACGCGCAGGCCGCGTTGGCCGGGCTCGGGGACGTCGCGCTGGCCGCGCTCGCGCCCGCCCAGGGCGCCCTCGCCCTGGACGACGGCGCCGGCCCGACCGGGCACGACGCGCCGGCCCTGCGCGTCGCCGCGGGCGCCCTGCGCCGCCGCGCGGGCGAGGTGGGAGCGGCGGTGGCCGCCGAGGCGCGCCTGCGGCAGGTCGAGGTCGACGCCCGGCGCAGCGAGGAGGAGGCCGAGCGGGCCCAGACGAGCGGCGAGGCCGCGGTCACGGCCCTGACGGCGGCGGAGGAGCGGCGCCCTGCCGCGGTCGCCGCGCTGCACGCGGCGCGCGACGCCGCGGGTCGCCTCGACGGCCTGCGCGAGGCCGCCCGGACCACCGCCGAGCGCGCGGTGCGCGCCCCCGTCCGCGACCGCCTCGCCGAGCAGGTCGCCGACGCCGCCGAGGTCGCCACGCGCGCCCGCCTGGCGGCGGCGGCCGCGGGCGAGGCCTGGGTCACGCTGCGCGAGGCGCGCGTCGAGGGGATGGCCGCCGAGCTGGCGGCCACGCTCGAGCCCGGCGAGGCCTGCCCGGTCTGCGGCGCCGAGGAGCACCCCTCCCCGGTCCCCCATGACCCCGACGCCCCGCGGGTCGACGCTGCCGCCGAGCGCGCGGCCGGCGTCGAGCGCGAGCGGCTCCTGGAGGTCGCCCGTCACGCCGTGGAGGCGCGCACGGCCGTGGAGCGCGACCTCGCGGCCGCCCGCGCGGTCGCCGGCGAGGAGCCCGCCGCCGCGCTGGCCGCCGCGGCCGTCGCGGCCCGCACCGCCCTGGACGCCGCCGAGCGCACCGCAGCCGGGCTCGAGCGGGCCACCGCCGCGCTGGAGGGCCTGGAGGCCGCCGCGCAGGACGCCCGCGCCGCGCGCACCGAGGCCGCCGCCCGGGCCGCCGAGGCCGCGGCCCGCCACGAGGCCGCGCTGGCCACCCGCACCGAGCTCACCGCGCAGGTCGACCGTGCCCGCGCCGGCCACCCGACCGTCGCCGCCCACGTCGCCGCGCTGTCGGGGGCGGCCGACGCCTGCGAGCGGACCGCCGACGCGGCCGACCGCGCCGAGGCAGCGGGTGTCGCCGCCCGCGAGGCGCTCGCCCGCGCGGAGGCCGCGGCCACCTCGGGTGGCTTCGCCGACGCGCGTGCCGCGCAGGCCGCCGTCCGCGACGCCGCCCGCCTGACGGCCGTCGACGCCGCCGTGGCCGCGCTGGACGACGAGCTCGCCGCCGCCCGCGAGGTGGCCGAGGACCCCGAGGGCCGCGCCGCCGCCGAGCAGCCCGTCCCCGACCTCGACGTCCTGCGCGACCGCCACCGCGCGCTCGTGGCCGCCGACGACCAGGCCACGGGCGCCGCGGTCGCCGCGGCCCAGCGCAGCACGGCGATCCTGCGGCTCGCCGCCGCGCTCGAGGAGCGCCTCGCCGAGCTCGAGCCCGTCGCGGAGCGCGAGCGCACCGTGCGCGAGCTCGCCCACCTCGTCGACGGCTCCTCCACGGCCAACGCCAAGCGCATGCGCCTGAGCGCCTACGTGCTGGCGGCCCGGCTCGAGGAGGTC
>CAXUES010000128.1:0-7976 GCA_964250185.1 uncultured Solirubrobacteraceae bacterium
GAGGCGGCGCTGGCGCGCTTCCGCTGGGCCCTCGGGGTGGACGACGACCTGCGCCCCTTCCACGAGGCCTTCCGCGACGACCCGCTCATCGGCGCCTCGGTGCGCCGCTACCCGCACCTGCGCATCACCCGCCGGCCCGAGCCCTTCGAGGCGCTGGCCTGGGCGATCTGCGAGCAGCTCATCCAGTTCTCGCAGGCCGTGCAGATCGAGCGGCGCATCGTGCGCCGCTGGGGCCGGCGCTGCGCGGTCACCGGGCTGCGCGACGCCCCCGACGCCGCGACGGTCGCGGGCCTCGCCCCGGCCGAGCTCGAGAGCTGCGAGCTCGCCGCCCGGCGCGCCCTCACGCTGCGCCGGGTCGCCCGCGAGATCGCCGCGGGGCGCATCGACCTGCACGACCCCGACCACGAGGAGCACTGGCGGCGCCTGCGGCGCATGCCGGGCATCGGCTCGTGGTCGATCGGCATCCTCGCCCTCCACGGGCAGGGCCGCTACGACGTGCTCCCCTCGGGCGACCTGAGCTACCGCAAGCTCCTCGGCCACCTGCGCTCCGGCGGCGATCCCGCCGCGCGCGCCGAGGAGGCCGAGGTCAACGAGCTGTTCGCCTCCTACGGCGCGTGGAAGGGCCTGGCCGGCGCCCACGCCCTGCGCGCCACGGGCATCAAGGGACCGCAGGCGCGGCTGCTGCCCGCCACGCGCCACGAGGTGCCCGCCGCGGCCTGACCCGGCTCACTGCGTGGCGGGGTCCGGCGCCTGGTCGGGGTCCTGCTCGGCGGGGGCGACGCCCTCGCCCGGGAGGAACTCGTTGGTGTAGGGCCGGTTGCCGCGCGGCACGGCGATGAGCCCCTGCTCCTGCATCCAGCGCGCGTAGGCCGCCCAGGCGGCGGGGTCCTGGAAGCCGTAGGGCTTGCCGCGCGGCGGCAGGAGCGCCGGGAGGGTGGCGCGGACCACCGCGGTCTGCAGCCCCTGGGCGAGGTCGGGGTTGGCGTCCAGCAGCGGCTGCACGCCGGCGTCCGGGTTCGCCGCCAGCGCGCGCGTGCCGTCCTGCATGGCCTGCAGGAAGCGCCGCACGAGCGCCCCGCGCCCGTTGGCGCGCAGGCGCTGCTCCGCCGCGACGAAGACGAGCTCGTCGTAGCTCGGCACGCCGGCCTGCTCGATGCGGATGATGCGCGGGTCGCGCCGCTCGCGCTGCAGCTGGGTGCCCTCGTAGTTCCAGAAGCCGCCGAGGATCGCGTCGACGCGGTTGGAGAGCAGGCCCGGCACGAGGTTGAAGCCCAGGTCGACCTGGCGGACGCTGTCCTCCGGCACGCCCGCGCGACGCAGCACGGTCTTGAGGTAGGCGGCCTGGTAGGGCAGCCCGGCGGTCCCGATCGTCTTGCCGCGCAGGTCGGCGGGGGAGCTGATGTGCGCGCGGGGCAGCGAGATGATCGAGGTCAGGGGCTGGTCGGCCAGCGCGCCGACCGAGATGAGCTGCTGCCCCTGGTCGCGCGCGAGCAGCAGCTCGGGCTCGTAGGAGACGGCGAGGTCGGCGCGGCCGGCCTGCACGAGGCGCAGCGGGGCCGAGGGGTCCGACGGCGCGACGATCTTCACGTCGAGGCCGACGCGGCGGAAGTCGCCCCGCGCCTGCGCGGCGTAGAGGCCCGCGTGGTCGGCGTTGGGGAAGTAGTCCAGGACGACCGTGAAGGGCTGCAGCCTCGGTGAGGCCCCGGTCGGGTCGGTGCGCTCGCCGCAGGCGCCGGCCAGCAGCGCGACGAGGCCGAGGCAGGCGATGAGCAGGAACGGGCGGGCGCGGCGGGTCACGTGGGTGATCCTCTCTCTTGGTGGGCCCAGGGGGCGATGCGGCGGCCGAGCAGGCCGACGCCGGCGAAGAGCAGCAGGGAGAAGGCGGTCAGCACGACCACGGCGGCGTAGGCGCGGCTCGTCTCGAGCTGGGCGACGGCCTGGACGGTGGTCTGGCCGAGGCCGCCGCGGCCCGCGTCGCCGCCGGCCTGCTCGGCGAGCACGGCGGCGATGGCCGCCACGCCGACGGCCAGGCGCGTCCCGGTGAGCAGGGCGGGAAGCGCGGTGGGCAGCTCGACCCAGCGCAGCCGCGCGAGGCGGCCCGCGCCGAGCGAGCGCAGGAGCTTGAGCTGGTCGGGATCGGCCGAGCGCAGCCCGTCGGCCACCGAGACCGTGATGGGGAAGAAGCAGACCAGGGCGACCACGATGACCTTCGGGCGCGTGTCGAAGCCGAACCAGGCGACCAGCAGCGGCGCGACGAGCACGATCGGGATGGTCTGGGAGCCCAGCAGCAGCGGCCACGCCGTGCGCCGGACGCGCTCGGAGAGGTGGACCGCGACGGCGATCGCCGGACCCACCACCGCGGCGAGCAGCAGGCCGAGGGCCATCTCCTGCGCGGTGACCAGGAAGTTGCGCCACAGCAGGGCGCGGTCGTCGCCCAGCGCGCCGACGACGTCGCTCGGCGCGGGCAGCAGGAGCGCGTCGACCCGTCCGGAGGTCGCGTAGAGCTGCCAGATCGCGAGCAGCGCGGCGAGCGCGAGGAGCGGCAGGGCGACGTCGAGCAGGCGGGCCCTCATCGCAGGGCCTCCAGCGCCCGGGCGCGCAGCGCGACGACGGCGGGACCGGTCGGCGTGCGCGGCCGGGGCAGGTCCACGTCGAGCGTCGCGAGCACGCGGGCGGGCCGGGGGGAGAGGACCACGACCCGGTCGGCGAGCAGGACGGCCTCCTCCACGTCGTGCGTGACCAGCAGGACCGTCCGCGGCTCCAGCGCGAGCGCGTCGGTGAGCCAGGCCTGCGCGTCGGCGCGGGTGATCGCGTCCAGGGCGCCGAAGGGCTCGTCGAGGCACAGCAGCGGGGCGTCGGCCAGCAGCGTGCGGGCGAAGGCGACGCGCTGGCGCATGCCGCCGCTCAGGGCCTCGGGCGCTGCGTCCTCGAAGCCGTCGAGGCCGAGGCGGCCGAGGAGCGCGTGGGCCCGCTCGCGGGCCGCGGCCCGGCCCGCGCCGGCCAGGCGGGGCGCCAGCGCGGCGTTGTCCAGCGCGCTCAGCCAGGCCAGCAGCCCGTCGCGCTGGGGCATGAGCACGGCGCGCGGCGCGTCGATCCGGCCGCCGGACGGCGCGAGCAGGCCGCAGACGAGCTCAAGCAGCGTCGACTTGCCGCAGCCCGACGGGCCCACGAGGGCCACGACCTCGCCGGCGCGCACCGTCAGCGAGACGCCGTCCACGGTGGCCACCGACCCGAAGGCGTGGCGCACGTCCTCGAGGACGAGCGTCTGGTCGGTCTGCTCTCGCCCCGGACGGGCGGCCTGCGCGCGCATCTGCTCCCTTCGCGGGCATTACCCCACAGGTTCGATGGGTCGGCGCCGGGCTGCTGGGCGCGATCTCAGCCGGCGTCCGCCGGCCCCCCTTGCTGGCGTTGAGGCTAGCGGTGGGGCTCCGTGAGCGCCTTGACGAAGTCCTCGAGCTGGTCCGTCGTCCAGCACTCGTAGGCCTCGCACGCCTGCTCGTAGGAGGCGATGACCGAGTCGCCGTAGTTCCAGTACAGGCGCGGCTCCGGGTTCAGCCAGATCGTGCGGCCCGCCTTGGCGGCGATGGAGGCGAAGACGTCGGCGCCCGGGTCGCGGCCGTTGGTGCGCGCGTCGCCCAGGACGATGAGCGTCGCGCGGGGGTGCAGCTCGTCCTCGACGAGCGCGGCGAACTCCCGCCAGACGCGGCCGTAGTCCGTGTAGCCCGAGATGTCCGCGACGCCCGCGTCGCGGCCGATGGCCTCGCTCACCGCGCGGAAGTCGCGCTCCTTGGCGAAGACGTCGGTGACCTCGCTGACGCGCTCGATGAAGACGAAGGAGCGCATCTTGCGGAACGAGTCGTGCAGCGCGTGCATGACGCTGAGGAAGAAGACCGACGCGCTCGTGACCGAGGTGGAGACGTCGCAGAGCACGTAGACCTCGGGCCGGCGCGGGCGGTGCGGGCGGTACTTCAGCTCGACGGGGACGCCGCCGGTCTGCAGCGACGCGCGCATCGTCTTGCGCACGTCCACGGCGCTGCGGCGCTTGCGCCCGCGGGCCTCCAGGCCCTGCGTCTTGAGCCGCCGCTTGAGCTGGAAGACGACGCGGTGCACCGCGGCGAGGTCCTGCAGCGGCCCGGAGGGCAGCGCGCGGTCGAGCTCGGAGAGCGGCCGGGCGGCGGGCAGCTGCTGCTGGCGCTCGATCTGCGCGCGCTCGAGCTCGCGGCGCAGGAGCTGCTCGAAGGTGCGCAGCTCCGGGCGCGGCAGCCCCTTGTGGCGGGGGTCGTCCGGCGGCAGCTCGGGCTGCGGCTCGGCCTTGAGGCCGAGCTGGCGGCGGATGCGCTGCACGTCGACGCCGATGACCCCGGAGCCGTCGCCCTGCGCGCCGAAGGCGGCGATGGCCAGCCGCGCGAGGTCGCGCATGCGGTCGGTGTCCCCGGCGGCGATCGCCTCGGCCACGAGCTTCTTGATGAGCTCCATGTCGAGGTCGTCGGGGCCGATGGCGTCCTGGTCGCCGTCCTGGTCGCCCTCGCCCGGCTCGCCGTCCGAGGCCGCCGCGGTCCGGGTCCTGTCGCCTTCCCGCACGCCCTCCTCGATCGCGGCGAGCTCGGCCGCGCGGAAGAAGAAGCGGTCGAAGACGAGCGCGAACGTGCGCCGGGCCTCGGGCGACTTGGCCAGCGTGGCCGAGAGCGCCTCGCGCACGTCGTCGCGGGCGGTCCAGCCGATCTGGTCCAGCGCGGCGAACGCGTCGAGCAGCTCCGAGGTGCCCACCGCGACGCCCTCGCCGCGCAGCTCCTCGCCGAAGGCCAGGATGTGGGCGGCCATGCCCCGCGCGCCGTGCTCGGAGCTCGCGTGCAGGCCGGCGCGGCGCCGGGCGGCGTCGCCGGACTGGACCCCGAAGAGCGGCGGCACGGGCTCAGCCCGGCTGCGTGGCGCCCAGGGCGAGGCCGACGCGCTCGGAGACGATGTCCAGGTCGGTGCGGTGCTTGACGATCACGGACATCGTCTGGCGGAACATCTGCTCGTCGAGGTCCTTGGCGCCCAGCAGCAGCAGCGCGCGGGCCCAGTCGATCGATTCGGCGATGCTCGGCGGCTTCTTGAGGTCGAGCTCGCGGACCATCGCGACGACCTCCACGAGCTTGCGGGCGATCGCCTCGTCGAGGTCGGGCGCGTGCAGGCGGACGATCTCCAGCTCGTGCTCCAGGGCGGGGTAGTCCAGCCACAGGTAGAGGCAGCGGCGCTTGAGCGCCTCGGTGAGCTCGCGGGTGTTGTTCGAGGTCAGCAGCACGACCGGGTGGGTCGTGGAGGTGACCGTGCCGAGCTCGGGGATGGAGATCTGGAAGTCCGAGAGCAGCTCGAGGAGCATCGCCTCGAACTCCTGGTCGGTCTTGTCGATCTCGTCGATGAGCAGCACGACGGGCTCCTTGGAGGCGATGGCCTGCAGGAGCGGGCGCGAGAGCAGGAAGTCGCGGCCGAAGATGTCGTCCTGCAGCTCGTTCCAGCCGCCGCCGTCGGCGCCCTCGGAGGACTGGATGCGCAGCAGCTGCTTGCGGTAGTTCCACTCATAGAGGGCCTTGGCCTCGTCGAGGCCCTCGTAGCACTGCAGGCGCACGAGCTCGCGGCCGAGCGTCGTGGCCAGGGCCTTGGCCAGCTCGGTCTTGCCGACGCCGGCGGGGCCCTCGACGAGCACGGGCTTGCCGAGCTGGATGGCCAGGTGGGCGACGAGCGCGGTGGACCCGGTGGGCAGGTAGCCCGTCCCACGCAGCGAGTCGGAGAGGTCGGAGACCGAGGCGGGAGTGGCGCTCATCAGGACCGTCGAGGCTATCGCTGTGCCATGCTCGCCAGCGTGTCGTGGGCCCTCCTCGCCGCGGTGGGCGATCTGCCCGCGGCCCCTGTCGTGGGCCTCATGGCCCTCGGCGTCGTGATGGCCGTCGTCGGCCACGCCGGGAAGGACCGCCGCGTGGTCATCGTCGGCCTCGGGCTGCTGTTCCTGGCCACGCTCCTGCTCTTCGTGGTCGGCTACTTCGCCTTCAACGCGGGCGACCTGGACCCGCGCACGCCGGCCAACCCGCGGGACGCGGCCTACTAGTCAGTCAGGCGGGGTCGCAGGACCGCCCGCGACGCGGGTGGCCGCCTCGCTGCCCTCGGCGGGCTCGCGGCGGTGGTCGACCACGGTGGGCGCGGTGTCCGGCGTCGCCCGGACGCGGGCGGCGCGCTCGGCGGCCCGCTCGCCCGGCGCGGCGGCGCGCTCCGCGGGGGCGCCGGGCGGGTCGCTCGCCGGCGCGGGCGTCGGCGTGGCGGCGCCGGGGCGCAGCGGGGGCTCGGCGACGTGGGCGGCACGCAGGCGCAGGCCGCTGTAGAGCAGGCCCCCCGCGGCGAGCAGCCCGAAGAAGATCCCCCACGAAAGCTTGTAGTCCGTGGTGATGAAGCGGCTGGCCGACCCGCCGGAGGGCTGGTCGACGAAGCGGTAGAAGACGAGGAAGACGGCCCAGGCGCCCGCGGCCGTGACGATCGTCCCGTCCCCGCCGGGCAGGTGGAAGGCGGCCCCGCGCGCCCGCGCCACGACCAGGGCGACCACGGCCGCCGAGACGAGGAAGATGGCCGCCTCCACGAAGGAGAAGACGGTGATCGCGAGGGCGGCGGACGAGTCGCGGTCCAGGCGGCCGTCGACGATCGCGTTGGTCTCCTCGGAGTACCAGGGCAGCAGCATCGTGAGCAGCAGGACCACGGCCAGGACGCCGCACAGCTGCTGGGCCGGGTGGAGCGAGCGGAGGTCGGCGAGCAGGCCGGTGGCGCCGGCGTGGCGGCTCTTGGGGGCGGACGGCATGGACTCGGGCCGAGTCTAGGTCCCGCACCGGCGCCAGACTCCCCGGCGTGCAGACCCTCGCCTACGGCCCCGATCCCGAGCAGGTCGCCGACCTGCGCACGCCGCCGGGGGCGCCGCCCGACGCGCGCGGGTGGCCCGTGGCGACGATCCTCCACGGCGGCTTCTGGCGCGCCCGCTACGGCCGCGAGGGCGGCGAGGCGCAGGCGCTGGACCTCCTCGATGCGGGCTGGGCGACGCTCAACGTCGAGTACCGGCGCCTGGACCTCCGCGGGGGCTGGCCGCAGACGGGCGCCGACGTCCTCGACGCCGTCGCGGCGCTCGCGGGGAGCGACCTCGCGCCCGTGCTCGACCTCGGGCGCGTCGTGGCGATCGGGCACTCCGCGGGCGGGCAGCTCGCGCTGTGGGCGGCGGGGGAGCGCGCGGGCCGGGCCGTGGCGCTCGCGGGGGCGGCCTCGCTCGGCGGCGTCGTCGACCTCGACCGCGCGGCGGCGCTCGGCCTGGGCGACGACGTCGTCCTGCGCTACCTCGGCGGGACGCCGGAGGAGGTGCCCGGGGCCTACGCCGACGCGTCCCCGGCGCGGCGGCTGCCGCTCGGCGTGCCCGCGCTGCTCGTGCACGGCGGGCAGGACGACGTCGTGCCGGCGCAGCTCAGCGTCGACTTCGTGGCGGCCGCGCACGCGGCGGGCGACGGCGACGCGGTGCTCGAGCTGCGCCCCGACGACGACCACTTCGTGCTCACCGAACCCGGGTCGGCGGCCTGGGACGCGGTCCGCGCGTGGCTGGCGGGGACGTTCGCGTGAGCCTCCGCGACGACGCCCTCGCCCTCGACGCGGCCGATCCGCTGGCGCCGTCGCGCGAGCGCTTCGACCTGCGTGCGCCCGCCGGGCGCATCTACGTCGACGGCAACTCGCTCGGGGTGCCGCCCCGCGCGGCCGCCGGCGCGCTGGCCGCCGTGGCCGAGCGCTGGGCCGACGACCTCGTCGGGGGCTGGGAGGACTGGCTCGACGTGCCCACGCGCCTCGGCGACCGCATCGCCGGCGCGCTGCTCGGTGCCCGGGCCGGCGAGGTCGTCTGCTGCGACTCGGTCACGGTGAACCTCCACAAGCTCGCGGGCGCCGCGCTCGCCGGCCGCGAGGGCGACGTCCTCTGCGAT
>CAXUES010000129.1:0-6451 GCA_964250185.1 uncultured Solirubrobacteraceae bacterium
GTTGGTGATCTCGCCCTGGCCCGGCTCGACCTTCACGTCGAGATTGCCCGGCACCGGCACGCGGATCTGGTTGGCAAAGCCCACCGCGAGGACGACTTCCTTACCCTTGAGCTCGGCCTTGTAACCGACGCCGCGGAGTTCAAGCACTTTGACGAAGCCGTCCGTCACGCCGGTCACCATGTTGGCGATCAGGGCGCGGGTCAGGCCGTGCAGGGCCTTGCTCTGCTTCTCGTCGTCCGGGCGGGTGACCGACAGGGTCCCGTCGTCCGTGCGCGCGACCGCGATGGGCGCCGCGACCGTCAGGTCGAGCTGGCCCTTCGGGCCCTTGACGGTCACCTGCGGGCCGTCGATGTTCACGTCCACCCCGGTGGGTACCGGGACGGGGAGCCGTCCGATTCGGGACATCTGGGAGTCTCTCTACTCGAGGTCAGCGGTGGCGGTGGCGGGCCCGGTCACCAGACCCAGGCGAGGACTTCCCCGCCCAGCCCGTGCCGTGCCGCCTGCCGGTCCGTCAGCAGACCGGTCGAGGTGGAGATGATCGCGATGCCCAGTCCACCGAGCACCTTGGGCAGGGCGGTGTGCTTGGCGTACACACGAAGACCCGGCTTGGAGATGCGACGGATACCCGCCAGCGAACGCTCCCGGTTCGGGCCGTACTTCAACTGCAGGACCAGCTTCTTGCCCACGACGCCACCGTCGGCCGGCTCCTGCACCGACCAGCTGCCGATGTAGCCCTCCTGGCGGAGGACCTCCGCGACGTTCTGCTTGATCCTCGAGTACGGCATGGCCGTGGTCTCGAGGTAGGCCGAGTTCGCGTTGCGCAGGCGCGTCAGCATGTCGGCGATCGGGTCGGTCATGGTCATGGTCGGGCACTGCCTTCCGCCACGGTTTCCCCGGCGCGGGCCGGGGACCTGTGGTGATCGATGGTGTGGTGGTCGGTCCTGGGACGAGCAGTGGCGCGGAGCTGGGTCACCAGGAGGACTTGGTGACGCCCGGCAGCTGACCCGCGTGGGCCATCTCGCGCAGGCAGATGCGGCACAGGCCGAAGCGGCGGAACACCGCGTGCGGCCGCCCGCAGCGCCGGCAGCGCGTGTACGCGCGGACGGCGAACTTCGGCTTCGCCTTGCTCTTGTTCACCAGTGCGGTCTTGGCCATCGTCAGTTCTCCCTGAACGGAAAGCCGAGCTGGCGCAACAGCGCCCGTCCCTCGGCGTCGGTCTTCGCGGTCGTGACGACGGTGATGTCCATCCCCCGCGCCTTGTCGATCCTGTCGGGGTCGATCTCGTGGAACATGACCTGCTCGGTCAGCCCGAAGGTGTAGTTGCCGTTGCCGTCGAACTGCTTGGGGCTCAGGCCGCGGAAGTCGCGGATCCGCGGCAGCGCGAGGCTGACGAGGCGGTCCAGGAACTCCCACATGCGGTCGCCGCGCAGCGTGACGTGGGCACCGATCGGCATCCCCTCGCGCAGCTTGAACTGCGCGATGGACTTGCGCGCCTTCGTCACGGACGGCTTCTGTCCCGTGATGAGGGTGAGGTCGCGGACCGCGTGGTCGATGACCTTGGAGTCCCGGGCGGCCTCGCCGACGCCGGTGTTCACCACGACCTTGACGAGGCCGGGGGTCTGCATCGGGTTGCCGTAGGCGAACTCGGTGCGCAGCGCGGGCGCGATCTCCTCGCGGTACTTCTGCTTCAGCCGCGGAAGCACCCGTACGGAGGCGTCGCCGCCGGTCGGAGCGTCCCCGGTCGTCGTGACGGTCTCGGTCTCGGTGGTGGTCATCAGATCTCCTCCCCGGTCTTGCGGGCCACGCGCACGCTGCGGAAGCCGTTCGAGGTACTGCCGTCGGCCCGCGTCTTCTCGATCGGGACGCGCTTGTAGCCGACCCGCGTGATGACCTTCGCGCCCTCGTGCTCGACGACGAGCATCACGTTCGAGACGTGCATCGGCGCCTCGGTCACGACGATCCCGCCCGGCGTCGAGCCCGACGCGGTCTGGGTCGGCTTGGTGTGCTTGGTGATCCGGTTGACACCCTCGACGACCACGCGCTGGCGCTCGGGGAAGACCTCGATGATCTTCCCCTCCCGTCCACGGTCGGCGCGCTTGCCGGTGATGACGCGGACGAGGTCACCCTTCTTGAGGTGCAGGGGCTTCACCCGGCCGGTCCTGGTGTAGCTGCTCTTCAGGGTCTTGGACGCCATGGTCAGAGCACCTCCGGTGCCAGGGAGATGATCCGCATGAACTTGCGGTCGCGCAGTTCGCGCCCGACGGGGCCGAAGATGCGGGTGCCGCGGGGCTCACCGTCGGTCCGCAGGATCACGGCGGCGTTCTCGTCGAAGCGGATGTACGAGCCGTCGGGACGGCGACGCTCCTTGACGGTGCGCACGACGACCGCCTTGACGACGTCGCCCTTCTTCACGTTGCCGCCGGGGATGGCGTCCTTCACGGTCGCGACGATGGTGTCGCCGATGCCCGCGTACCGGCGGCTCGAGCCGCCGAGGACCCGGATGCACAAGATCTCCTTGGCACCGGTGTTGTCGGCGACGCGCAGTCGCGTCTCCTGCTGGATCATCGTGCGTCAACTCCACGTCGTGTCCGGTGGTGCCTGGCGGTGGTACCGGTCCCCCACGACGGTGTCGTCACCGTCGCCGGTCGTACAGCCGGGTGATCCGGCCTGTGTGCTACTTGACGTGCTCGAGCACCTCGACCACACGCCAGCGCTTGGTGGCCGACAGCGGACGGGTCTCCATGATGAGGACGAGGTCCCCCGTGCTGGCGCCGTTGGCCTCGTCGTGCGCCTTCACCCGCGTGCTGCGCCGGATGATCTTGGCGTACTTGGGGTGCTTGACCCGGTCCTCGACGGACACGACCACGGTCTTGTCCATCTTGTCGCTGACCACGTACCCGCGCCGGACCTTCCGGTCCCCGCGGCTCGCGGCCTGGTCGGCGCCGCCCGCGGCGGGCCCGGACTCCGGTGTGGTCTGGTCGGTGGTCATGCCGTCTCCTCCGTGGTCGTGTCGACCGGGGCCGTGGCACCTGTGGGCTCGCCCTCGGGGGCCTCACCCGCCGGCGTCGGGGAGATGCCGAGCTCCCGCTCGCGCATCACCGTGTAGATCCGGGCGATGTCCCGGCGGACCGAACGCAGCCCACCGAAGCTCTCCAGCTGGCCGGTCGCCGACTGGAAGCGGAGGTTGAACAGCTCCTCCTTGGACTCGCGCAGCTTGCCCAGCAGCTCGTCGGCGCCAAGGCTCCGGAGGTCCTGCGCCTGTGACAGCGTCGCCATCTCAGACCTCCTCTCGCACGATGAGCTTGCACTTCATGGGCAGCTTGTGGACCGCTCGCGTCATGGCCTCACGGGCCAGTGACTCCTCGACCCCGGACAGCTCGAACATCACCCGGCCGGTCTTGACGTTGGCCACCCAGTACTCGGGGCTGCCCTTGCCGGACCCCATCCGGGTCTCGGCGGGCTTCTTGGTCAGCGGCCGGTCGGGGTAGATGTTGATCCACACCTTCCCGCCCCGCTTGATGTGCCGGGTCATGGCGATCCGGGCGGACTCGATCTGCCGGTTGGTCACGTAGTGGCCCTCCAGCGCCTGGATGCCGTAGTCGCCGAAGGCCAGCGACGTGCCGCCGGAGGCGGCTCCACCGCGCTGGGGCCGGTGCTGCTTGCGGTGCTTGACGCGACGCGGGATCAACACGGGTCAGCCCTCCCCGGTGGTCGGTGCGGCAGGTGCGGCGGTGGGTGCGGCGGCGACGGCTGCGGCCACTGCCGGTGCCGACACCCCGGCGGCCTCGGCGACCGGCACGGAGTCGGTCGGCGGGGTCGGGTCGGCACCCGACGCGGCCGCCGGTGCCGCGGCGACATCGCCCTCGGCGCGGCCAGCGGGACGGCGCGTCGGACGGACCGGACGCCCGCCCGCACGGGCGTTGGCCTGCGCCTGGGCCTTCTGGGCCTCACGCTCGGCGCGGTTGGTGCTGACCTCGCCCTTGTAGACCCAGACCTTGACGCCGATGCGGCCGAAGGTCGTCTTGGCCTCGAAGAAGCCGTAGTCGATGTCCGCGCGCATCGTGTGCAGGGGCACGCGACCGTCGGAGTAGTTCTCGGTGCGGGCCATCTCCGCGCCGCCGAGGCGGCCGGAGACCTGGACCTTGCAGCCCTTGGCCCCCGAGCGCATGGCGCTCGTCAGGGCGCGCTTCATCGCGCGGCGGAAGGCCACGCGGTTCTGCAGCTGCTCGGCGATCGACTGGGCCACGAGCTTGGCGTCCAGCTCGGGACGCTTGATCTCGAGGATGTTGACCTTGACCGACTTGTTCGTGATCCGATGCAGGTCACGGCGGACCTGGTCGACCTCGGAGCCGGACTTGCCGATCACGATGCCGGGACGGGCGGTGTGGATGTTGACCTCCACCTCGCCGGCGTCCTTGCGGATCGTGATGTCCGACAGCCCCGCGTGCGAGAGGCGGCCGGTGATGTAGCGACGGATCGCCACGTCCTCGGCCAGGTAGTCCGAGAACTGCTTCTCGTTGAACCAGTTGGACTTCCAGTCGTGGATGTAGCCCACGCGCATGGACTCGGGATGGACCTTCTGCCCCATGGCTCAGTCCTCCTGGGGGGTGAGCTGGATGGTCAGGTGCGACGTGCGCTTGCGGATCGGCGTCGCGCGGCCCATGGCGCGCGGACGGAACCGCTTGAGGGTCGGACCCTCATCAGCGAACACGGCGTGGATCTTGAGCTCGTCACCGACGAGCTCGTGGTTGTGCTCGGCGTTGGCGACGGCCGAGTTCAGGAGCTTCTCCCAGTCCTCGGCGACCGCGCGGGGCGTCGTCGCCAGGATGGCGCGGGCCTCCTCGACGGACTTGCCGCGGACGAGGTCGCAGACCAGGCGGGCCTTGCGCGCCGACGTGCGCACGTACTTGGCGTGCGCGCGGACGACGGGCGGCGGGGAGCCGGGCTCGCGGGCGGCGCGCTTGCGGCGCGTCGGCGCGGGCGGACGGTCCTCGGTCTCACGGGCGGCGGCGACCGGGGCGTCCTCGGCGGTGCCCGCGACGACCTCGGAGCCCTCCAGGGGCTCGTCGGGCGTCGGGGCGGTCGCCTCGGCGTCGGTGGTCGAGGACGCCACGGCGTCCTGGTCGACCACGGGGTCGACCTCGGGCTCGTCGGGCGTGGTGGGCTGATCGCTCATCGGCGCTTCCCGGTCTCGGCGTGGCCGCGGTAGGTGCGCGTCGGGGCGAACTCGCCGAGCTTGTGGCCGACCATCGACTCGCTCACGAACACGGGCACGTGCTTGCGCCCGTCGTGCACGGCGATGGTGTGGCCGACCATCTCGGGGAAGATCGTCGACGTCCGCGACCAGGTGCGGACCATCCGCTTCTCGTTGGTGGTGTTCATGGCCTCGATGCGCGTCATCAGACGCTCCTCGACCCACGGACCCTTCTTGCTGGAACGCGACATCTAGCGCTTGCCCTTCCCACGACGGCGACCGCGCACGATGTAGCGGTCCGACGGCTTGTTCTTCTTGCGGGTGCGGTACCCGAGCGTCGGCACGCCCCAGGGCGTGACCGGGTGACGGCCCGGGGTCGTCGAGCCCTCGCCACCACCGTGCGGGTGGTCGACGGGGTTCATGGCCGTGCCGCGCGTCTGCGGGCGGACGCCCATGTGGCGCTTGCGGCCGGCCTTGCCGATCTTGACGTTCTGGTGATCGGCGTTGCCGATCGTGCCGATGGTGGCGCGGCACTCGGAGCGCACGAGGCGCATCTCCCCCGAGGGGAGGCGCAGCGTGGCCATGTCGCCGTCGCGGGCCATGAGCTGGATGCCCACGCCGGCGGAGCGGCCCATCTGGCCACCGCGGCCCGGCTGCAGCTCCACGTTGTGGACCACGGTGCCGATCGGCATGTTGGCCAGCGGCAGGGCGTTGCCCACCGTGATGTCCGAGCCGACGCCCGACTGCACGGTCATGCCGACCGTCAGGCGGTTCGGGGCCAGGATGTAGGCCTTGGCGCCGTCGGCGTAGTGGATCAGCGCGATGTACGCCGTGCGGTTGGGGTCGTACTCGATGGCGGCCACGCGGGCGGGGACGCCGTCGTGGGTGCGCTTGAAGTCGATCTTCCGGTACAGGCGCTTGGCGCCGCCGCCGCGGTGGCGGGACGTCTTGCGCCCGTGGGCGTTGCGCCCGCCGGACTTGGTGAGGCCCTCGGTGAGCGACTTCTCCGGCTTCGACTTCGTGACCGGACCGAAGTCCGAGTACGTGACGAAGCGCTGGCCGGGGCTCGTGGGCTTGGGGTTGCGGATCGGCATGCTCTTACTCCAGTCCCTGCAGGCTCTGGAAGATCGGGATCTCGTCGCCCTCGCGGACCTGCACGATGGCCTTCTTCCAGGAGCGCGTGTGGCCCCGGGTCACGCCGCGCCGCTTGGGCTTGGACGCGACGGAGATCGTCTTCACGTCGATCACCTTGACGTC
>CAXUES010000129.1:6461-7874 GCA_964250185.1 uncultured Solirubrobacteraceae bacterium
ACAGCAGCTCGACGGCCTGGCGGATCTGCGTCTTGTGCGCGTCCGGGTGGACGCGGAAGGTGTACTTGCCGGCCGAGGAGAGCACGTAGCTCTTCTCGCTGACGACCGGGCGGATGATGACCTGCGATGCGTCCATGACTAGACCTCGCTGTCGGTCGTGATGGGCGAATCGGTCCGGACGCTCGTCGCGCGGGCGGCCAGGGCCTTGATCGCGCCCTCGGAGGCCAGCACGTTGGCCGCGCCGACGAGGTCGACGACGCCGACGCCCTCCGACGGCAGCACGCCGCGGACCTGCGGCAGGTTGCGGAAGGACAGCGCGGCGCGCTCCTCGGCCGGGGTGAGGATCACGAGGACCGAGCCCCGCGCGCCCCAGTCGGCGAGCAGCTTGAACGCGGCCTTGGTCGACGCGGTGGCGACGAAGTCGGCCGGGTCGAAGGCGGCCAGGGTCTCGCGCTCGGCGTGCACGGAGAGGGCGGAGCGCAGCGCGGCCCGCTTCTCCTTGCGGTTGACCTTGAACGTGTAGGAGCGCGGCTGGGGTCCGAAGACCGTGCCGCCGCCCGTCCAGATCGGGGAGCGCGAGGAGCCGGCGCGAGCGCGGCCCGTGCCCTTCTGGCGCCACGGCTTGGCGCCGCCGCCGCGGACCTGCCCACGCGTCTTGGTCGCGTGGGTGCCCTGCCGGCGAGCGGCGAGCTCGGCGCGGACCGAGTCGTGGACCAGGGGCCCGTGGAAGGGCGCGCTGAACGCGGCCTCGTCGAGTTCGACGGGGGAACCCGTCAGGTGCTTGGCACTAGGCATCAGTGCGGACCTCCACGACGCCGTTCTTGGGTCCGGGCACCGAGCCGCGGACCATGAGCAGGTTCTGGTCGGGATCGACCGAGACGACGGTCAGCCCCCGCTGGGTGATGCGCTTGTTGCCCATCTGGCCGGGGCCGCGGATGCCCTTCATCACGCGGGCGGGCCACGCCGAGGCGCCGATGGAGCCCGGGGCGCGCACGTTGTGCGAGCCGTGGGACACGGGGCCACGGGAGAAGTTGTGGCGCTTGACGGTGCCCTGGAAGCCCTTGCCCTTGGAGGTGCCGGCGACCTTGACCTTCTGGCCGGCCTCGAAGGCCTCGACGGTGACGGTGTCCCCCACGGAGACGCCGTTCTCGTCGCGGAACTCCACGAGGTGGCGGTGCGGGCCGGCGTCGGCCTTGCGCAGGTGGCCGAGCTCGGGCTTGGAGAGGTGCTTCTCCTTGGTGGCGCCGAAGGCGAGCTGCACCGCGGTGTAGCCGTCCTTGTCGGGCGTCCGGACGCCCGTGACCGGGCAGGGCCCGGCCTCGAGCACGGTGACGCGCTCGACGCGGCCGTCGTCGAGGAAAACCTGGGTCATGCCCAGCTTCTTGGCGAGGATCCCGGCCATCAGCCGACCAG
>CAXUES010000130.1:0-6274 GCA_964250185.1 uncultured Solirubrobacteraceae bacterium
CGAGGTGCTCGCCGACCGCGTGGTCCCCTACCGCGCGGGCTACACCGCACCGCAGCGCCGCGACCTCGAGCGGCGCCTGAGCGCGGGGGAGCTCCTCGGCGTCATCGCCACGCCGGCGCTCGAGCTCGGCATCGACGTCGGCGCGCTCGACGCGGCGGTCGTCGTCGAGTTCCCGGGGACGGTCGCCTCGCTGCGGCAGATGTGGGGCCGCGCGGGCCGGCGCGGGCGTGGGCTGGCCGTCTACGTCGCGGGCGAGGACGCGCTGGACCAGTTCTTCTGCCGCCACCCCGACGAGTTCCTGGAACGCCCGGTGGAGTCGGCGATCCTCGACTACGAGTCCGAGGAGATCCACCTCGCCCACCTGGAGTGCGCCGCCCACGAGGGGCAGATCGACCCGGTGAGCGACGCGGAGACGCTCGGCCCGCGCGTGCGCGCGCACTGCGAGCACCTCGTCGGGCAGGGGCGCCTGGTGGAGCGCCGCGGGCAGTTCTTCCTGCGCTCGGCCGAGGACTACCCCGCCGCCCGCGTGGCGCTGCGCTCGGCCTCCCCGGACTCGATCGCCGTGGTCGACACGGGCTCCGGCGAGCTGCTGGGGACCGTGGACGCCGCCCGCTCGCACTCCACCGTGCACGACGGCGCGGTCTACCTGCACCAGGCGCGCGCCTACGAGGTGAGCGCGCTCGACCTCGACGCGCGGACCGCGCTCGTGCACCCGTTCGAGGGGCACTGGGACACGCAGCCCAAGCGCGAGTCCGACACCCACATCGAGCGGCTGCTGGACCGCCGCGACACCAACCGGGTGACGCTGAGCTACGGCGTCATCACCGTCACCGAGCAGGTCCACGCCTACCAGCGCCGCCACCGCGGCACCCACGAGGTCATCGACCTCAACCCGCTCGACCTGCCCGAGACGTCCTTCACCACGCGCGGGCTCTGGTACGAGCTCGGGGAGGACCTCCTCAGCGGGATCCCCGAGGACGCGCTGCTCGGCGCGCTGCACGCGATGGAGCACACGCAGATCGCCGTGCTGCCGCTCATCGCCATGTGCGACCGCTGGGACATCGGCGGCCTGTCGACGAACATCCACCGCCAGACGGGCGGGCCGACGATCTTCATCCACGAGGCCCACCCGGGCGGCGTGGGGATCACCCGCGTCGGCTTCGCCGCCTTCGAGCGGCTCTGCGCCGACGCGCTGCGGGTGATCGTCGAGTGCCCGTGCGAGTCGGGCTGCCCCTCCTGCGTGCAGTCGCCGAAGTGCGGCAACCTCAACGAGCCGCTCAACAAGGCCGGCGCCCGCGAGCTGCTCGAGCGGATGCTCGGCTAGCTCGCGGGGCGGCGGCGCGACCTAGCGCCGCACGCGCAGGGTCACGACCTGCCGGCGGGCCGGGTCGCCCTGCGTGGTCGCCGCGGCGACGACGACGCGGTAGGTCCCGCGGCGCAGCGCCGAGCGCAGCCGCACCGACAGCGTGCGCGGGCCCGCCGTCAGCTCCTGGCTGCCCCGGGCGACGCGCACCCACGTGGCCTTGGTGCTGCGCCGCTGCAGCGACACGGTGGCCCTGACGGCCAGCGACGGCCGCAGCGCGACGGTGAGCCGGCGGGCCGAGCGCGCGTAGGCGACGCGGGCGCGACCCAGCGTGGGCGTCGCGCGCTTGGCCGGAGCGGCCGGCGGGGCCGCCGGCGCGGGCGTGCTCGGCGCCGGGACGACCTGCGTCGCGGTCGGCGTGGTGGGGATCGTGGCCGGCGGCGGCGTCGTCTCGGTGCTCGCGGGCACCTCGGGCTCCGTCGGGGCCTCCGGCGTCGCGTAGGAGAGCCCGAAGCCGACCGGGTGCAGCGGGGCGACCGAGTCGTTGGGCACGTCGGGCTGCTGCCGGTCGACCGCCTCGGGCGAGCTCGGCAGCTCGAACGGCAGGCGCCCGCCGGGCGACCGCGCGCCGATGATCGTGTCGAGCAGGACCTCGTCGGAGACGCCGTAGTTGGCGAGCACCGCGTCGGCATCGCGCTCCACCTCGGTGAGGATCAGCGGCCGGCTGAGCTTGGGCACCGCGACGGTCGGCACGCCGGCGTCGTGAGCGGCCTTCAGCGCCTGGAAGTCGGGCTCGGTGCCCTTGAAGTCCAGGTCGGTGAGGTCGGCGCCCCCGCGGGGGTCGGTGAGGCGCACGATGGCCAGGTCGGCCTCGCCGGGCGTCGACACGACGCGCAGCCCGCGGGCGCGCGCGGCGTCGGCCGAGACGCCGTTGAGGTACGCCGTGGGGCGGGCGGACGCGTCGACGGGCAGCACGTCGCCCTCGTTGCGCAGCAGCGTCAGCGACCTGGCCTGGGCCTCGTCGCCGATCCGCTGCAGCTCCGGCGTGCCGGCGGTCGTGGCGGCGGCGCCGGCGTCGACGTAGGGCGACTCGAAGAGGCCGAGCTCGACCTTCTGCTCGAGCACGCCGGCGGCGGCCTGGTCCACGCGGGTCTGGCTGAGGACGCCGTCCTGCACGGCCTGGACGACGTTGGCCGGCTCGTTGGAGCCGCCGACCTGGTCCACGCCGGCCTCGATGGCCTTGCCGAAGCGCTGCACGACGCTCAGGCCCTCCACGCCCCAGGGCATGCCGACGCCCCAGGAGCCGATGAAGCTGCTGGGCGGCTGGTTGGCCTGGCACTCGGCGGGGCAGTTGCCCGTGATCCCGAAGTCGGAGACCACCACGCCGTCGAAGCCGAAGCGGGTGCGCAGGAGGTCCTGCAGCAGGTAGCGGTTGAAGCCGGCGCCGACCTGCTCCACCGGGCGCCCGTCCACCTGGAGGTCCTGGAGGATCGAGTAGGTGGGCATGACGCCGTCGGCGCCCGCGGCGAACGCGCCCTCGTAGGGGATCAGGTGCTGGGCGAAGGCGCCGCCGGGGAAGGCGGCGAAGCGGCCGTAGTAGTAGTGGGAGTCGTAGCCGTTGACCTGCGCGCCGTAGCCCGCGAAGTGCTTGACGACCTGCGCGGCGCCGTCGGGGCCCGCGCCGTCGTCGCCGCCCTGGGCGCCCTCGATGTAGGCCTGCACCTGCGCCTTGACCGCCTCTGGGTCGGAGCCGAAGGTGCCGTCGATGCGCGTCCAGCGCGGCTCGGTGGCCAGGTCGGCCTGGGGCGAGAGGCCCTCCTGGATGCCCACCGCGCGGTACTCGCGGCGCACGACGTCGCCGTAGGCCTTCGTCAGGGCGGGGTCGCCGGCGGCGCCCATGCCGTCGAAGTCGGGGAACGCCGTGGTCCCGACGCGCTGCACCGTCTGGCCCTGGGTGACGCTGAAGCCGTTGCGCGGGTCGGTGGAGATGAGGGCGGGGATGCCGAGCGGCTCGGCCTCGGCCTGCTCCTGCACGCCGTTGTTGGCCTCGGCCAGCGCCCTGGGCGCCGCGGCGAGGCGCGTGATGAACGTCGTCATGTGCTTCGCACCGCCGATGAGCTGCGCGTTGGCCGGCGCGTTGTAGCCCGTGGCGGTGCTCGACAGCGTGCCGTGCACGAGCAGCCCGGCCTTCTGCTCGAGCGTCATCCGCGAGAGCAGGTCGGCGGCGCGGCGCTGGGCGGACAGGCGCCAGTCCTCGTAGGGCGTCAGCGTGCCGCTGCGGTCGAGGTCGCGGTAGGAGATGCCGTCGGCCTGCAGGATCGGGACGCTGCGCGAGGACAGCGTGGGCTGCGTGAGCCGCGCGGCGGCCGGGGTGTCGGCGTCGGCGATGACGGCCGTCGCGGCGACGCCGGCGATGGCCGCCACGGCGATCGTGGCCACACGGCGATGGGGAGGGTGGGACATGGGGAGGTCCTTGTTGTGCGTTCGGGGAGAGCGCGCCCCGGGAGGGCGGCGATCCGCGACCGTACGATGCACTTCAACGCCATGTCAAGCTCATGTCGAGCTCACGTCCGTGAGGGGTCGCTCAGCCCTCCACGGGCACCCGCGCGCGCAGCTCGAGGAGCTCGTCCGAGGCCTCCACGCTGAGCCACGGGTCGCCGAGCGGCCCGAGCAGCGACAGCGCGAGCGAGGGCAGGCCGAGGCGCGGCACGAGCGCGGCGGCGAGCCGCGGCGCGTCCGTGGTGACCAGCAGCGCGCCCGCGGCGCCCCGCGGGACGGCGACGGGCCGTGCCCCGGCGGCCGCGTCGATGTCGGCCCGCGCGTCGTTGGACGCCACGAGGGCGTCGCCGCGCAGCGCGGCCACGCCGAGCGGCCGGCCGTCGCGCGCGAGGCGCACGCGATCGTCGGAGGCGTCGACGGCGTAGCCGCCCGTGTCGACGCCCGCCAGGTCGGCCAGGCCGCCGAGCCGCGCGAGCGTGCCCGCCCGGTCCAGGGCGCCGGCGACGCCGCCCGGGTCGGAGAGCTCCCCGCGCGCCACCACGACGTCCAGCGCGCGGCCGACGACGAGGGAGAGCGTGCCGCGCAGGCGGTCGATGAGCTCCGCGTCGAGGTCGAGCCCGAGCAGGCGGTCGGCCTGCTTCGCGGCGGCGTCGAGGGCGGCCGCCGGCTGCGGAGCGAGCCCGGCCCGCAGCGTGCGCAGCGCCTGGCCCGGGTCGCGCAGGCCGACGACCACCGGGCCGAGCCCGGCGCCCCGGGCCGCCGGCGGCGCCGCGCCGCGCGCGAGCGGGAGGTCGGTCGTGGGGAGCGCCGGAGCCAGCTGCGCGCGGGCGCGCACGTCGAGGCCGTCGCGGCCGGCCCGGAGCTCCACCGCGCCGCGGCCGAGCGCGGAGAGCCACGGCGCCCGGGCCAGGGGCCCCGGCCCGAGGGCGCGCGCTGCCACCGCGCGGGCGTCGAGCAGCGCCAGGGCGCCCGCCCCGTCCCCCAGGCCGAGCGCGCGCTCGCGCAGGGCGGCGCGGCTCAGCCCCGTGCCGGCAGCGGCGCGGTCGAGCGCCGCGCGGACGCCCGTGAGGTCAGGCGCGAGCACGACGACCTGCCCCCGGAGGGCCAGCGCCCGGCCACCGACCCGCCACAGGGCGAACCCGCGATGGGTGCCGGAGCGCACCGCGCGGTCCTCGTCCGCGGCGTCGTCCAGCCGCCCGGAGACGACATCGCCGTCGGGCACGGCGAGCGCCGCGGACACCCGCGCGAGGGAGCGGTCGACCGGCCCCCAGGCCACGAGCGGCTCCCGGGCGGTGCGCCGCACGAGCGCGCGCCAATCCAGGCCGAGCACGTCGCGCAGGCTGCCCTCCACCTGCCCGCGGGCGAGGTCGGCGAGCGGGAGGGTCGCGGTGAGCGCATCGAGGCCGCGCTTGGCCGGGCCCTGCGCGGCGGTCGGCAGCACGAGCGCGGCGGGCGCCGCCGGGTCGGCGTAGCGCAGCGCCTCGCCGAGCGGGTCGGCCACGGGCGCGATGCGGGGTGCGTCGTCGCCGTCGGAGCCCACGAGGAGCGAGGCTACGACGGCCGCCGCGGCGAGCACGACGGCCACGGCGAGCACGACGGTGAGGCGTCGGGGGTGGGCCATCGGCGCACGCGACTGTAGGTCGGAGAAGCTGCGGGGAAGCTGCGGATGGGCCCCGCGAACCTGCTGCGGAGGCTGCACGGGCGCTCGCGCCCCGCGCGCACGCGCCGAGGGTCCACCCAGATGCGCTGCCGTGCCGCCCTCCTCCTCTCGCTCGCGGCGCTCGCCACCGCGGTGCTCCCCGCCGCCGCGCAGGCCGCCGACGGCGGGCAGCCCGCGCCGCCCTCCTACGCCACCACGGGCGGCGCGGACTACGGCGGCGCGATCGGCGGCGACGTGCTCGTCCGTGCGGTCGCCTCGCGCTTCAGCGTCGCCCCGCGGACCCTCGTGGCCGGCCGCGACACCCCGCGCATCGCCCTGCTCGTGCAGCAGCCCGGCGGCCGCCGGGTCGCCGCGCGCATCGCCTTCCGCGCCCTGCACGGCCGCGGCAGCACGCTGTCGATCGACCTCGGCGAGGTCGCCGTGAACACGACGATCTCGCCGGCCTGGCCGGCGGGGAAGGCGCTCGCGCCGGGGCGCTACGCCGTCTCGGTGCACGCCACGGACTCCGACGGCCGCGCGCTGGCCCGCACGGGGAGCGCCGCGGGCCGGACGACCCTCACGGTGCGCCCCGCGCCCAGGCCGGCGCCCGCCCCGACGCCGACGCCCGCCCCGGCGCCCGTCCCGGTCGCCCCCGCCTCGCCGGCGCCCGCGCCGACCACCGCCGGGACCTTCCCCGTCCGCGGCGCCTACACCTGGAACGACCCCTTCGGCGCCACCCGGCCGGGCTGGACCCACCAGGGCCAGGACCTCTCGGCGGCCTCCGGCACGCCGGTGGTGGCGCCCGTCGCGGGCACCGTCACCACCACGGGGAA